>NZ_JBFPJI010000063.1:0-15804 GCF_040838205.1 Bacillus sp. S4 | reverse complement strand
CCAAGTTTTTTTATTTCTTTTGTCGCTTTCTGCGTTGTTGCTATCGGCGACTTGTCCTATATTACACCTCTATACTCTAATCGTCAATATGTTTTTCTAAAAAAATATAAAAAGACTTATTCCTTTTAAAATAAGCCTTTTTATCCTATAACATTCTATTCATTTATTATTTTTCTATAATTGGTAATGAAACGATGAACTGAACGATCCCATCCTCATACTCAGCTCGAATACTACCACCTTGCAACTCAACAATGCTTTTCGCAATAGCTAATCCGAGCCCCGAACCTTCTGTTACTCTACTTCTAGATTGATCTTTCTTATAAAACCGTTCAAACAAGTTCCCTAACTCTTCTCTCGTAAACTCTTCACTATGATTTGCAATAACAATTTGTATATCCCTGCGCTGTCTTTGCAGAGAAACTTTTATCTCTCCATCATCTTTACTATACTTAATCGCATTCATTAGCAAGTTGTCGAATACACGGACCATCTTTTCCGAGTCAATCATTGCATGCGCACGTTCTTCAGGAAATTTTTTAACAAATGAAAGCCCGTGCTCTTCTGCCTGTGGTACTAACTCTTCTATTAATTGATCAAGCAACTCATTTACACATACTTCTTGTTTTTCTAATACAACTTGTTCATTTGTTAACTTCGTATACTCAAATAAATCTTCTATTAAATTCTTTAACTGCTCCGACTTTGCAAAAGCAATTTTAGTATACTCATCATGTTGCTCTTTATTTTCATATTTAGAGTCTCTAAGTAATCGTAAGTATCCCATAATAGAAGTAAGCGGCGTACGCAAATCATGAGATACATTCGTAATAAGCTCATTCTTTTGCTTCTCTAATTTACGTTCCTTTTCTATATTATTCATAAGCTCTTCTGCCATATTATTAATATTCTCAGTTAAAGACGCAATCTCATCTTCACCTTTCTTCTCAATACGATAAGCCAAGTTTCCTTTTTCTATTTCTTTCACACCTTCTGCCATCGCTTCGATCTGCTTCATCTTTCTCTTTGTTATATAGAAGAAAGAGAAAATGAATACGAGCACACCAATTAAAAACGGGAATGGCCCTTCTTGCGTGTCATACATTACTTCTCCCTCTGGAATTCCACTAACAAACATGTACAAATTCTTTCCTTCTATAGTAATAGGTGAAAAAGCTATAAACTCTTTTCTTGTACTTTCAAATACTTCTCTACCATTTGTATAATTAATCGCAAACGATGCTGCATTACGAATCGTATTATGCAAATCTATTTGCTCTTCTTGTGCCTGCTTCGTTTTATATAAAACTTTCCCGCTTTCGTCAGTAACCAATATCTTTAAAGCTCTAGATCCTTGCTCTAAATTTTGGTTCTCTATTTCAATCATATTTGATATGGCTTCTAATTTATTTTCATGAACTGAGCTATTTGCAGCACTTTGAGCTTGTTGATTAATTCGCTCCATACCAGCTCGATAATCGATAGTAGCCTCACGATTTGCATTTTCAAAAAATGGTGCTGCTGCTTTCGTTGATAAAACTCCTAATAACGCACAAGCTGCGAAAGTAGTAATCAGTTGAATTCTTATACTCCGCCGTACACTCTTCACTAATTTCTCCACTAATGTTCTAGCTTTCCTAACATAAGTAAATGGATTAAATATCTTTTTCAATCTTATACCCCACTCCCCATACTGTTTTTATATATCTCGGCTTCCTTGGATTCTCCTCAATCTTTTCACGTACTTTTCGAATATGTACCATTACAGTGTTATCAGACTGGAAAGATCTTTCGTTCCAAACTTTTTCATAAATTTGCTCAGCACTAAAGACCATACCTGGATTACGAGCTAGCAATTCTAAAATTGAAAATTCCCTTGGAGTTAACTTCACTTCTTCTCCCTCTACAATGACTTTATGAGTTGAGATGTTTATTGCCATATTCCCAATTTCTAACTCGTCCTCATTTTGAATAGCAAAACCATTCATTTTCATATAACGACGTAGCTGAGATTTAATTCTTGCGATTAACTCTAACGGATTAAACGGTTTTGTTACGTAATCATCTGCACCTGTTGTTAATCCTAAAATTTTATCCATATCTTGCGTTTTTGCCGAAAGCATAATAATCGGCATTTCCTTCGCTTCCCTTACTTTCATACACATATGAATACCATCTACTTTCGGCATCATAATATCTAATACGACTAAGTGCACTTCATTTTCTTCTAATATACGTAACCCTTCTTCTCCGTCCCCTGCTTGCAGTACTTTATATCCTTCGTTCTTTAAATAAATTGTAATAAGGTTCCTAATTTCTTTTTCATCATCTACAACAAGTATCGTTTCCTCGGCCATAATATCTCCCCCATCAGTTTTTTAATCCCTAACTTCTATTATAAGAAAACTTCTGAAGAAAAACGCTCGGAAATCCTTAAGATTTTCTGAAGACGCAAAAAAGGTCTAGACTCCCCTTAAGTCTAGACCTTTCAAAAAACCCCTTTTATTTACGAACGTAGATGAAATATAGTACGAATAAAACTCCCATAACATACATAATTGGATGAATCTCTTTACGACGACCACTCACAACCATTGTAATTGGATAGAAGATAAATCCAATCGCGATTCCTGTTGCGATACTATACGTAAGTGGCATAGAGATGATTGTAAAGAATGCCGGTACTGCAATCTCGAATTTCTTCCAATCAATTTCTCCTAAAGATGAAACCATCAAGATTCCTACAATAATTAGAGCTGGTGCCGTTACAGCTGGTGTCACAACACTTAATAGTGGCGAGAAGAAAAGTGCCAGTAAGAAGAATCCTGCTGTTACAACTGCTGTAAATCCAGAACGTCCTCCTGCTGCTACCCCTGCAGACGATTCAATGTAAGACGTTGTAGTAGATGTACCTAGAATTGCACCAATTACAGTTGCAACCGCATCTGCAAATAATGCTTTTCCTGCACGTGGTAATTTATTGTTCTTCATTAATCCCGCTTGATTCGCAACCGCTACAAGCGTACCTGCTGTATCAAAGAAATCGATAAAGAAAAACGTGATAATAACAATCGCCATTTCAACAGTGAAAATATCTCCAAAGTGAGTTAACGCCACACCGAACGTTGGTTCTAGACTCGGTATTGCTCCCACTACAGCTTTCGGAGTATCAATTAATCCTGTTGCTACTCCTAAGATTGCCGTAAGAATCATACCGTAGAAAACAGCACCATTTATTTTCCTAATCATGAAGATGATTGTAATAACAACTCCGAAAATCGCCAGCAACGTTGTACCCTTCGTTAAATCCCCTAATCCAACAAGGACAGCATCATTTTTTACGATAATTCCGGCATTTTGGAATCCAAGGAAGGCAATGAATAATCCGATACCCGCCGCTACTGCAAACTTTAACTCTACTGGAATTGCATTAATGATTTTTTCACGAATACCTGAAGCAGTAAGAATAATAAAGATAATACCTGACATTAATGTTCCAGCAATCGCCGTTTGCCACGGAATTCCCATCGTTAACACCGCTGTATAAGCAAAGAACGCGTTTATTCCCATACCTGGCGCTAAAGCAATCGGATACTTCGCAAATATCCCCATGATTAACGAACCAATCGCCGCTGCTAATGCTGTAGCAACGAATACTGCACCTGGATCCATTCCTGTACCTGCTGGTAACCCTTTAACATTTCCAAGCGACAGCGTAGCAGGATTGACAAATAGTACGTAAGCCATAGATAGAAATGTCGTTAACCCTGCTATGAACTCAGTCTTATAATTCGTACCGAGCTCATCAAACTGAAAATAGCGTTTCATCCTACGTTTCCCCCGTTATATGATTACTCGCCGTATTTCACCCTAGCCCTCTTTTATCTATAAAAATAAAAAAGGCTCCCATTGCATATACATGGAAGCGTTCTATAAACAAAGACAAGTTTCCCCTCATCTTTATACAAACGCCTCGTAGTCAAGCCATTTACGGTAGCTAGGTAGAAACTTTCGGGCCATATCCCCGATATTATACGACGGCATAATATTCACTTTTTGTTTGAATTACATACTCATATTAACTCACAATAGGGTGTGTGTCAATTTAAAAACGAACATTTTTATATATTTTTATATTTTCGTTCGTATAATCACTTAAAAACAAAAAGATCCATCTATGCATAAAATGATAGATGGATCTTTCATTATAATACTATTCCCACTCAATAGTTGCTGGTGGCTTACTCGTTATATCATACACGATACGGTTAACGTGTTTTACTTCGTTTACGATACGTACAGAGATTTTCTCTAATACGTCCCAAGGGATACGTGCCCAGTCAGCTGTCATACCATCGATAGATGTTACTGCACGGATACCTACTGTGTAATCGTAAGTACGCTCGTCACCCATAACACCTACACTACGCATACCAGGAAGCGCAGTGAAGTATTGCCAAACTTCACGTTCTAATCCTGCTTTTTGGATTTCTTCACGTAAAATCGCATCAGATTCACGAACGATTTCTAATTTCTCTTCTGTAATTTCACCTAATACACGAATACCAAGTCCTGGACCTGGGAACGGTTGACGCCATACGATTTCATCAGGAATTCCTAATTCTGATCCTAATACACGTACTTCATCTTTAAATAAAGTGTTTAAAGGCTCAATTAATTTGAACTGCATGTCTTCTGGAAGTCCACCAACGTTATGGTGAGATTTAATTGTTTGTGCAGTTGCTGTACCACTTTCAACGATGTCCGTGTAAAGTGTACCTTGCGCTAGGAAGTCCATTCCTTTTAATCTAGAAGCTTCATCATCAAATACGTAAATGAATTCATTACCGATGATTTTACGCTTTTGTTCTGGATCTTCTACACCTTTTAACTTGTTCATGAAGCGTTCTTTCGCATCCACTTTAATAACGTTCATATGGAAGCCTTCGCTAAATGTTTTCATAACACCTTCTGCTTCATCTTTACGAAGTAAACCGTGGTCCACGAAAATACATGTTAATTGGTCACCAATCGCCTTATGAATTAATACTGCTACAACAGAAGAGTCTACACCGCCGCTAAGTGCGCATAGTACTTTTTTGTCTCCAACAGTTTCACGGATCTTCTCTAATTCTACTTCGATAAAGTTCTCCATGTTCCATCCTTCAGAACAACCACATACGCCGAATACGAAGTTTTTAATTAAATCGTTACCGTGCTCAGAGTGACGTACTTCTGGGTGGAATTGTACACCATATAAGTTTTTGTCTTCATTGCTCATACCAGCAATTGGACAAGACTCACTTGTTGCATCTACTACGAATCCTTCAGGTAAACCAGTTACTAAGTCACCATGGCTCATCCATACAACTTGCTCTTCTGGAAGGTTCGCATATAATTTTGATTCGTTCTCTACTTTAAGAACAGCTTTTCCATACTCACGGTGGTTGGCACGTTCTACTTTACCACCGAAGTGTTGCGTCATAAGCTGCATACCGTAACAGATACCGAAAATCGGTAATCCTAGTTCAAAGATTTTTTCATCACAATGTAATGCACCTTCACCGTATACACTATTTGGTCCACCAGAGAAAATGATCCCTTTTGGATTCATTGCTTTAATTTCTTCTGCAGTAATTGTATGCGGATGAAGTTCACTGTATACACCGAACTCACGAATTCGACGTGCTATTAACTGATTGTACTGACTCCCAAAATCTAAAACGATAATTGTATCATGCTGCTTCTTCAAAATAATCACCCCAACGTTAGTTCTCGTATATAAATATTTTCACCAATTTAGCAAAAAGAATTACCAATATAATAAAAAAAGCCAGTCCTCCGCCTCTAGTCTCATAACAAAGAAAAGGCAGGGGTCTGGCTTTATAAAGAAAGATAGTCTTCCGCTCTTTATAAATATAAGACACACTGCCTTCATAGTCAGGTTGTTTACGGTAACCCGGTAGAGACTCTCAAACCATATCATTGAGGATATATGAAGGATCGTTTTATATTATCTTCCTAGATTCTAACAATGAAGTATGAGTATGGTCAAGAGAGAAAGCGACAAAATTCTACAGAAATTAATTTCCTGCGCTCAAAAACACAAAAAACATCCATTTCTATATAGAAATGGATGTTTTTCGAGCAAACGGAATTACATCATTCCGCCCATACCGCCCATGCCCATGCCGCCCATGTCAGGCATTCCAGCAGAACCAGCTGGTTCTGGCTTGTCAGCAACTACAGCTTCAGTTGTTAAGAACATAGCTGCAACAGATGCTGCGTTTTGAAGTGCAGAACGAGTTACTTTAGCTGGATCTACGATACCAGACTCAAGCATGTTAACCCATTCGCCAGTAGCTGCGTTGAAACCAACGCCTACTTTTTCGCCTTTTAGACGCTCTACAACTACAGATCCTTCTAGACCAGCGTTGATTGCGATTTGACGAACTGGCTCTTCTAGTGCACGAAGTACGATGTTGATACCTGTTGCTTCGTCGCCTTCAGCTACGATAGAAGCTACTTTTGTGTATACGTTCATAAGTGAAGTACCACCACCTGCAACGATACCTTCTTCTACTGCTGCACGAGTTGAGTTAAGTGCATCTTCAATGCGAAGTTTGCGCTCTTTTAACTCAGTTTCAGTTGCTGCACCTACTTTAATTACTGCTACACCGCCCGCAAGTTTAGCAAGACGCTCTTGTAATTTTTCACGATCGAATTCAGAAGTAGTTTCTTCTAATTGCGCGCGGATTTGACCGATGCGAGCTTCGATTTGTTGTGAATTTCCAATACCTTCAACTACAGTTGTGTTTTCTTTCGTTACAACAATTTTACCAGCACGTCCTAAAGATTCAACTGTAGCAGATTTTAAGTCACGTCCTAATTCTTCAGTGATTACTTCGCCACCAGTTAAGATTGCGATATCTTCTAGCATTGCTTTACGACGGTCACCAAATCCAGGAGCTTTAACAGCTACTACATTGAATGTACCACGAAGTTTGTTCACTACTAATGTAGCTAACGCTTCGCCTTCTACATCTTCAGCAATGATAAGAAGTGGTTTACCTTGTTGTACCACTTGCTCTAATACTGGTAAGATTTCTTGGATGTTAGAAATCTTTTTATCAGTAATTAAAATGTATGGGTTATCAAGAACTGCTTCCATTTTGTCAGAATCAGTAATCATGTAAGGAGATGCATATCCACGATCAAATTGCATACCTTCTACTACGTCTAATTCTGTTGTGAATCCTTTAGATTCTTCTAAAGTAATAACGCCGTCGTTACCAACGCGCTCCATTGCTTCAGCGATTAATTGACCTACTTCTTCGTCAGCCGAAGAAATAGCAGCTACTTGTGCGATAGAAGATTTACCTTCGATTGGTTTAGAAATCGCTTTTAATTCTTCAATTGCAGCAGTAACAGCTTTTTCGATACCTTTACGAAGACCCATTGGGTTTGCACCAGCTGTTACGTTTTTAAGACCTTCACGAATCATAGCTTGCGCTAATACAGTTGCAGTTGTCGTTCCGTCACCAGCTACATCGTTTGTTTTGCTAGCAACTTCTGCTACTAATTTCGCACCCATGTTTTCGAATGCATCTTCTAATTCGATTTCTTTTGCGATTGTTACACCGTCATTTGTAATAAGTGGTGAACCGAATTTTTTCTCAAGTACAACGTTACGACCTTTTGGTCCAAGCGTTACTTTTACTGCGTTTGCAAGAGTGTCGACACCGCGAAGCATCGAACGACGTGCTTCTTCACTAAATTTAATATCTTTTGCCATAATAATTGACCCCCTTGGATTTTTAAAATGTATATAATTAACCGATAATTGCTAAAATGTCACTTTCACGTAAAATCAAGTAGTCTGTACCTTCGTATTTCACTTCAGTACCTGCATATTTTGAGAAGATGATAAGATCACCTGCTGCTACCTCTAAAGCAACACGCTCACCATTTTCAAGCACTCGGCCTGTACCTACTGCAATAACTTTACCCTCTTGTGGTTTTTCTTTTGCAGTTTCTGGTAATACAATACCACTTGCTGTTTTTTCTTCTGCTTGAACAAGTTCAATTACAACGCGATCACCTAATGGCTTTAGCATGAACAATAACCTCCTCATTTTGTTATGTAAATTTTATTTATTAGCACTCAAGTCACACGAGTGCTAACACACTTCTAATAATAAATAATCTCAATTTCTTTTGCAAGTAAAAAAATCATAATTTTTTCGCAAATTACTTTATGCACTTTCCTAGATATCATTACTTCTTCTACTACCTTTACTATATGAATCGTTGTTCCCACTTCTTGTATGTTACAATATGAAAGACACCCTAAGTTGTTTTCGCTAAACGTACAACTTTTTCCTGTCTCCTATTTTATTTTCAAATACTTATTTACAAAAAAAATATAATTCAGATGAAAGTTTATATCGTAGGTAGCATATTTACATGTTATCCTACCTTATCTCATACACTAGCGTTAGAAAGGATGGTTAAACCATTTGAAAAAACAATATTGGTGGATTATCGTTACATACATTTTAATGCAGTTATCAGGCATTGCCGGGTTACCGCTTCTCCTGAAAACTGGACTATACGATAATAGGGGATTTACTAGAGAGGAAAAACTTCAGCTCATAACTGGTCATTGGGCTATCATTAGCTTTTTCATTGCATTATGCGTTGTACTTTGGTTACTCAGAACAGACATTCGTGACAGGCATTTAGATAAAATGCGCTCTACTGTTCCAGCTACAATTGGGTGGATTTTTATTGGTTTCTTCTTAGCGCTGTTCTCACAAAGCATTGCCGGTATGATCGAAATGCGTTTATTAGGGATTACACCGGGATCTGAAAATACAGCAAGACTTATGGACATCGCAAGAACGACACCTTGGTTCCTTATTGTCATATCTATAATAGGACCTATTTTGGAAGAAATCGTATTTAGAAAAATTTTATTCGGTACACTTTATAAGAAGTTTAACTTCTTTATTGCCGCTATCATTAGTTCACTTGTATTCGCGGCGATTCATTTTGATTTTACTCACTTATTGGTATACACTTCTATGGGGCTCGTATTCGCCTTTTTATACGTAAAAACGAAACGAATTATAGTTCCTATTGCAGCTCATGTTGCAATGAATACATTAGTTGCAGTTGCTCAAGTTGTAGTAAGTAATGAGCAAATTCAAGAAATGATTAAAGAAGCTGAAAAAATGCAAGGCTTTATCGGAGGATTTTTAGTATGAGAAACTCACCATTGTTCATGGCTGTATTGTACTTTCTTCTTGGATGTATCTTTACACGCTTCGCCATTACGAACGTAACAGATACAATCTGGAATATGTGGACAATACTATTTGCAGTTATGGCAACAATTGATTTTAATTTGGCACTTCGCCTTATCTTAGTTAAATTCACAAAGAAAAAACAATAATAAAACGCAGAGGTCATCTCCTCTGCGTTTTATTGTGGATAATTCTTCAAAAAGTAAACAAGCGTTTGTAACTCTACAGCTAAATCAATGTGATGAATTCTTATATTCTCTGACACATTTAAGCGTGCTGGTGTGAAATTTAAAATACCATGCACGTTCGTTTCTGCCAATCTATCTGCCACAGATTGCGCTACTGTAGCGGGTACCGTTAATATTGCCACTTGTATATCAGTTGATAAACGTTCTTCTAATTCATCCAAATGATATACAGGAATTCCTCCGATTTCTGTTCCAACTTTCTCTTCACTAACATCAAACGCCATTTCAATTTTTGTATTATTGTTTTTCGTGAAATTATAATGTAAGAAAGCGGTCCCTAAATTACCTACTCCAATAAGTGCCACACGTGTTATATCATCTTGGTCGAGTGTTTCACGGAAAAATGATAATAAATAATTTACGTTATATCCATATCCTTTTTTCCCTAACGCTCCAAAATATGAAAAATCTCTTCGAATAGTTGCGGAATCAACCTTTACCGCTTCACTCAATTCGGCTGATGAAACACGTTGCTTACCAGAAAGAGATAAGTTTTGGATAAATCGATAGTATAGAGGCAATCGTTTGGCAGTGGCCTGTGGAATTTTTTGCTGATCCATATAACCTCTCCTCTCTTCCTATCTTTATTCTTATACTTGAATCAAATACAGAAGTTTAGTACTCATGAATTTCCTTGTATAATAAAGAGAAGAAGTATTCTCTCTTTATTTTAAACTATACACTATTTTTAGTATGATTGAGAAATATAAACATGGCAAAGTTAAGAAATTATTTGAGGTGAAAACATTGATATTATTACAAGTGAATGGGCTTTCGAAATTATACGGTGCAGAAACGATTCTTGCAAACATAAAATTGGAAGTACAAACAAAAGATCGTATCGCATTAGTCGGACGAAATGGAGCCGGAAAATCTACATTATTAAAAATAATAGCTGGCGAGTTATCTCATGATGGTGGTGAAATTATAAAACCAAAAGATGTCTCAATGGGGTATTTAGCTCAAAATACCGGATTAGAAACGTCTTTAACAATTTGGGATGAAATGTTAACCGTCTTTACACATCTACAGCAGATGGAGACAAAACTTCGAAAGCTAGAGCAAGAGATGGGAAAAGAAGAAAACTTTTCAAATGCGGCTATATATGAGAAATTATTAGCTGATTATGACCAATTACAATTAGATTATAAAGATCAAGGCGGCTATCAGTACGAAGCGGATATACGCTCGATTCTAAGCGGTCTTGGCTTCCCAGTTGAAACGCATCAGACGACAATTTCCACATTAAGTGGTGGACAAAAGACTCGATTAGCTCTTGGGAAATTATTATTAACTAGACCAGACTTACTTATTTTAGACGAACCTACAAACCATTTGGACATTGAGACACTAACATGGCTTGAACAATATTTACAAGGCTATCCCGGCGCGATTTTAATCGTTTCCCATGACCGTTATTTCTTAGATAAACTCGTTACACAAGTATACGAAATTTCTAATAAGGAAAGCCGACGATTTGTTGGTAACTACAGTAAATATTTAGACTCAAAATCAGCTCTATACGAGCAAGAGATGAAGCGTTATGAAAAACAACAAGATGAAATTTCTAAACTGGAAGACTTTGTGCAAAAAAATATAGCTCGTGCATCTACGACAAAACGTGCTCAAAGTCGCCGTAAACAATTAGACAGAATGGAAGTATTAGCTAGACCATTAGGCGATTCTAAATCAGCTTCCTTCCACTTCGATATTGAAAAACAAAGTGGAAATGATGTTTTACAAGTTAAAGATGCAACTATTGGCTATTATCAGGAACCGATTATTGAACATGTAAATATGCGCTTAACTCGCGGTGACAGTGTTGCCTTAGTTGGGCCAAACGGAATTGGAAAATCTACATTATTAAAATCCATTGTGAATAAGTTACAGCTATTACATGGAAACGTTGCTTTCGGGTCAAATGTATCTGTTGGTTATTATGATCAAGAACAAGCCAACTTAACATCTTCGAAGCGAGTTTTAAATGAACTATGGGATGAATATCCCCTGCAACCTGAAAAAGAAATTCGCACTATACTAGGCAACTTTTTATTCACAGGGGATGATGTACTCAAACCAGTATCTTCTCTTAGTGGTGGACAAAAGGCTCGACTAGCTCTTGCAAAACTTATGATGCAAAAATCCAATTTATTAATTCTCGATGAACCAACAAACCATCTTGATTTAAATAGTAAAGAGATTTTGGAGAATGCTTTAATTGATTACCCAGGTACTCTTCTATTCGTCTCTCATGACCGCTACTTTATTAATCGCGTAACGACAACCGTTGTTGAGTTATCAACAGAAGGTGCACAAGAATATTTAGGTGATTACGATTATTACGTTGAAAAGAAAAATGAAATGATTGAACGTGCGGAACTAGAGCAAGAAGATGAAGTACCTGTTCAAAAAGTGGTGGCACAAGAAAAATTAAATTATCTCGAAGAAAAAGAACGTAAACAGTTAGAGCGTCAACGTACTCGAAAAATTGAAGAACTGGAACAAAATATCGTAGGCTTAGAAGAAGAAATTGCTACGTTAGAAGATCAGCTTTGCTTACCAGAAATATATGCAGATTATGAAAAGGCTAGTGAAATTACAACTAAAAAACAAAAACTGCAAGAACAGCTTGAAGCTTGTATGGCAGAATGGGAAGAACTGCATATATAAGAGAATTTAAAAGAGGGGGATGTCTCATAAGTCGGTCTTTTTGACGAGATGACCTCCTTTTTATTTTCTCTTTTGGAATCAATACCATAGTAAATGAAATTATATAAACGATTCGACAAGAAATATCGATTTACCGACAAGGATTGACAATAGTAGCACCTTATATAACAAGTGGAGGATGTTTCAAAATGTTTTTTGGACATCTCCTTGTTTTTTATTTCCCAAAAAAGAATTTCTACAAAGGTCAGACTTCCACTATGTTATCCACAAGGTTATGCACATATCCACCTTTATAATATAAACTCCCAAATAACTTTTCCACATTATCCACAGTCACACAAAAAGTTATACACATTTTATGTACACAAAAAAACCCGTATTATCAACAGATAATACGGGTTTTATCCACAATCTGTGGTTAATTTTGTGTATAACTATGCTTCAATATCTAATCCTGGATTTGCATTTAAAGCTAATGTAGCGCGTTTTCCTTGTTCGTATGCAATTGTACCTGCAGCCGCAATCATCGCTGCATTATCTGTGCATAAAGATAGAGGAGGAATAATTAGCTCTATATTTTCTTTTTGTGCAAATTCTGCTGCTAAACGTGCACGAAGCCCTTTATTAGCAGCTACTCCACCAGCAAGAAGCACTTGTTTTACATTATAAGCATCTGCTGCACGGGACGCTTTCGTTACAAGTACATCTATTACACTTTCTTGGAAACTTGCTGCTAAATCTTCTGGTGCAATTTCTATACCGCGCTGTTTTGCGTTATGCACAGTGTTGATAACTGCTGATTTCAATCCACTAAAGCTGAAATCATACGAATCAGGTTCTAGCCACGCACGAGGCAAATCAATTGTTGGTTTTCCTTCATGCGCAAGGCGATCAATATGAGGACCACCTGGATAAGGCATTGATAATGTACGAGCTACTTTATCGTAAGCTTCTCCTGCCGCATCATCTCGCGTTTCACCAATCACTTCAAATGAACCATGTTCTTTCATATAAACAAGCTCCGTATGTCCACCGGATACAACAAGCGATAGTAACGGGAATTGTACTTCTTTTACTAAACGGTTCGCATAAATATGACCAGCAATATGATGAACACCAACTAGAGGGATATCATGAGCAAAAGCCACAGCTTTCGCTGCATTTACACCTATTAAAAGTGCTCCGACTAAACCTGGGCCTTCTGTTACAGCAATTGCATCAATATCCTCAAAAGTGATATTCGCTTCTTTTAAAGCTTCTTCTAACACAACTGTGATTTCTTCTACATGATGACGGGATGCAATCTCTGGTACAACTCCGCCAAAACGCTTATGACTTTCAATTTGCGATGCAACGACATTCGCAATGATTTCCGTTCCATTTTTAACAACTGCTACAGCTGTTTCGTCACAGCTTGTTTCAATACCAAGTATAATTGTGTTTTTTTCCATTATATATTCACCCACATTACAAGACCATCTTCCTGATTGTCTGCATAGTATCGTTTACGAATCCCACCATTTTGAAATCCGTATTTTCTGTATAACTGCTTTGCTACTTCATTTGACACGCGTACTTCAAGTGTCATTGTTTTTACTCCTAACCCTTTCGCTTCGGAAATGACTTCTTTCAATAAGGCATCCCCTAGCTTTTGACCTCTGTATTCTGGTAGGATAGCTATATTTGTTACATGTGATTCATCAATAATTATCCACAATCCACAATATCCAATTACGAGACCATCTTTTTCTAGCACGACATAATGTGCATGTTCATTCATCTCTAATTCACGGTGAAAGGCATCTGCAGTCCAAGGGGTTGAAAAAGATGCTTCTTCAATAGCTACAATTTGAGCAATATCATCAAGTGCCATCTTTCTAAATATCATATCCATCTTCTGTAGGCCCCTATTGTTTTTGACTTTCTAACCATTTTGTTTCAGCTTCAGCTAAACGAAGATAGCTAGGAACAAACGTATGCACGTCTTGTTCTTCTTTTTGTAATCCTAAAAATGCTAATTCACTTGGTCTTGGGTTATTCTTAGTGAACGGAGCAAATACAGCTTGATCACCTAAATATTCTACAATTGTTTCTTTATGCAATTTAACATCGTTACCAATAAATAAAACAGGCTGTTCTTTATCTTTTAACATTTGCAACCAGTCAACAATAAGAATAATTCGGTCTTCTTCTATTGAAGTTATACGCTCTCCTTCATATGTATATAACCCCGTGTAAATTTGACCACGTCGGCCATCAAATAAAGGACAAATTAGTCCATTAAAATTAGTACCATTTGCAGCCACCACTTCTAAACTTGATACACCTACAATTGGTATTTGAAGTGACCAAGCTAATGTTTTTGCAGCTGTCACACCTATACGAACACCTGTATATGATCCTGGTCCAGCTGCTACAACAATTTTAGTCAATTCTTTCGGTTTTACACCGCATTCTTTTAACAGTTTCTCTACAGCTGGCATAAGACGTACAGAATGGTTTTTTGTTAAATTTGTAATGATTTCCCCAATCACGTTCCCTTCCTCAATAAGGGATACACCCATTACGTAATTTGAAGTATCAATTGCTAGTACTTTCATCTTGTAATAGCTCCTCACATAATCTAATATAGCGATCTCCAATTGGCTCGAGTACAATTTTTCTTGTATCATCTCCAGCATGGAATAAACTAATTTGCAACTTCTCATTCGGTAAATATGCTTCTATTAAATGAGCCCATTCTACTACTGTAATCCCTTCACCATAGAAATACTCATCAAATCCTAAATCTTCTTCACTTTCCGCTAAACGATACACATCCATATGATATAGCGGTAATCTTCCTTTATATTCTTTAATAATATTGAAGGTAGGACTATTTACGACTCTTTTCACTCCAAGACCTTTTGCTAGTCCTTTTGTAAAAGTCGTCTTGCCAGCTCCAAGATCACCTTCTAAAATAATTACATCTTGTGCCTTTACAAGTCCCCCTAATTTTTCTGATAATCGCTGGGTTTCTTCGGAAGATTTTGTTGTTACTTCATATTTACTCACAGACTTCACCTACTTTACTCACAATGTTCTCTGCTCTTTATTATACAGGTTTTAAATATATAAAAAAGTCCTTAGGAGTTTTCCTAAGGATAGTTTGACTGTCTTTATTAGTTTTTTTGTTAAAACAAATAAAAAAATACGAAACAACTTGTTTCGTTCTTTTCTTTATATAAAATGGCGGTCCCGACCGGGGTCGAACCGGCGATCTCCTGCGTGACAGGCAGGCATGTTAACCACTACACCACGGGACCATTTGGTTGCGGGGACAGGATTTGAACCTGCGACCTTCGGGTTATGAGCCCGACGAGCTACCGTACTGCTCCACCCCGCGATGATATAAATAGCTTGGCGACGTCCTACTCTCACAGGGACAAGGTCCCAACTACCATCGGCGCTAGAGAGCTTAACTTCCGTGTTCGGTATGGGAACGGGTGTGACCTCTCTGCCATCATCACCAAACTATTGAAGGTATATTCCTTCAAAACTAGATAACATTTGCTTCATATTATATGGTTAAGTCCTCG
>NZ_JBFPJI010000062.1:0-15866 GCF_040838205.1 Bacillus sp. S4 | reverse complement strand
CACAGCCTGAGAAAACACTTCTCTTAAGATAGAGAAGTGTTTTTCCTTCATTATTGATTAGAGCTAGAAGATTGTGATTTTTTTGCAGCTGATTGCGCATTTTGTTTTTTCACTGCATGCACATCCGATTCAGTTGCAAATTCTGTACCATAACTAGCATTTGCACTTTGTGCACCTGAAGCTTGTGCTTTCTTTGCCTCTGCTTGTGCATTCGCTTGTTTTACTGCTTGTACATTTGTTTCAGTTGCGAATTCCGTACCATAACTAGCATTTGCACTTTGTGCACCTGAAGCTTGTGCTTTCTTTGCCTCTGCTTGTGCATTCGCTTGTTTTACTGCTTGTACATTTGTTTCAGTTGCGAATTCTGTACCATAGCTAGCATTTGTGCTTTGGATGCTAGCACCAGAAGTAGCCTTATTGTAACCTTGTTGTTTTTTGTTCATCTTTCTCACCTCCACAACCAATAATGTAACCAATCCATTTAAAAGTTATCCTTAATTTTATTTTTAAACTTCCGCACATTATTTCAATATTCATTCAAACTACATATTATGGAGATGAAAGTATGTACATAGGACGAGATATGACTGAACTAACCATGCTTTTAAGAAATGAATGGAAAGAAGACGAAATAACTTTTTTTCAAAATATCCTTTACAAAGGGTACAGATTATGTGTGGCGTTATCCCTATTTTAGGACACAAAGTTCCCAACTTACTTTTAAAAAGTTTAGACTTTTTCGTCTCTTTATCGAGACAAGAAAGTACCTACAAAATTTGAATACTTTTTTCAGTTGCAATTAAAAACAAAATTAAACGTAAAAAATCCCCTAGATATATATGCAGTAATAGCATAAAAAACAAAACAGCTACTATTCTTAAAGTAGCTGTTTCCTAATTTATTCATCTTCTATGCATTTGTAGTAAAGATATTGTTAAATTTTCTAAATCTCCATCATTTTTTATTTCCTGTATGACTTTTCCTTCTTTCATAAAGAGTATCCGATCACCAATTTCAGCAGCTACATCCATCATATGAGTGGAAAAAATAATCATTGTACCATTTCTTTTTAATGTCTTTAATATTGTTAAAAACTCATCTACCCAATACGGATCTAGCCCATTTGTCGGTTCGTCTAGTATCAAAATTTTAGGGTTTCCAAGACACGCCTGCCCAAATAAAAGTCTCTGTCTCATCCCTTTAGATAATCTATGCAAGCGTTCATTTTGTTTCTCATTTAATCCTATTGTTTTAATAATGGCTAGTACTTTTTCTTTTCCTATATTTCGAAAGGCGGCATAAAACAATAAAAATTCTTGAACTGTCATATCTTGCTGTGCATGAAAATCATCTGGCATATAACCTATTTCACTCACATACTGTTTTCTATCTTTCTGTAATTCTATATTACCTAATTGAACGCTACCAGTTGTAGGAGTTGTAATTCCAGCTATTATATCAAGGAGCGTACTTTTCCCCGCTCCATTCCCACCACATAATACGATACACTCTCCTTCTTTACTTTGAAATGAAATTGGAGATAATGCTATTTTCTTTTTATATCGTTTACATACTTGGTTAAGATTTAATACTGTCATTTTTTTCTTCTCCTCTCCATTTGCCAGCTCGCCACAAACAAGAACACGGTTGTATAGGTAATACAGTATATTAATAGAACCCAAATAACAGCTTTACTTTGAAAAAATATTACCAGTTGATCATATACTTGTCCAAATATGGCTCCACCACCTAATTGAATTACAAATATAATTCGAAGGAATTCAGCTGGGTTACAAAACAATAACATTTTTATTAGTGGTGCAATCATTGTATATGGAACAAAATTAAGGACACTAATCAAAGCCGTTGGCCACATCATAATAAGAAGGAACCAAACTACAATACTTATCGCTAAAGCTTGCCACCTTGTTATAGAAAAAGAACCGATTGTTATTCCCAGTAATAAAAATAAAAAGATTAGTAAAACAGAGAAGATATACGTTGCTATTACCCAAAACATATCAAAATTACTACCGCTTAATAATCCGATTATTATACTTACACTAAAACTCATTGAAAAAATAGCTGTTTGCGCTATAAATTGCCCAATTGTTTTACCTATTACATATGAAGTGCTCTTTAAAGGATACGTACATAAAAGTCTCCATTTTCCATTTTCTACCTCACCTGCAATAGAAAATGCCCCTATAATTAACATAAGTAATGGCACGATAAATAAAATAAGGTTTACCATTGTCCCAGTTACATTTGTATACCCTGCTAACGCCTGAGTATTTCTTTCCATAACAAATATTAAAGAAAACATAGTTATCCAAAGAAACAAAAACGTGTATGCAAATTTACCTCTTACTGCGCTACGCCATTCTGAATATAATATATTCCACATGCCTACTCACCTCTCTATCGAAAAAGACAACCATAGTTGGTTGTCTTTTTCGAACTATTTTGTTCATAGTAATAGTCTCTTCTTAATGAGAATGTCCACTACCATGATCTTTCTTGTCTTTTCCCATCATATCTTTATTCATTTCCCATTTATGGTCTGCTAGTTCTTTATAAGAAAGGATTTTCCCAGTATGCTTTTCTATAAAGCTATCTGCGTCTTTCTTCTCTTTAAAAGAAATTACATTATAAGCCATTGGCGTCTTAATTGATTTGTCAAATACATATGTAGCTTTATCCACTGCAACCCAATCTTTTGTATTGTAATCTCTTACAAAATTCTCTTGTGTTTTTTCATTTTTATGTTCATCCATCCATTTATACATACAACCAATATCATCAAATTTTAAAGCTTTTCCATTTTCTAAAATAACCTCAGTTGCAAATTGATTATCCATTACTGCCATATTACAAACATCACACTTATCATTTTTTTCATTAATAGCAACTGGCTTAGTTTCTTTCTTGCCACACCCTACTACGGCAAATACAAAACATAAACAAATAGAAAATAACAAATACTTTACTCTCATCAATTTTTCCTCCCTAAAAAGAACAATATACTTCCCATTAGTAACATGCTTACACTCACACCAAAAATGTTTGGCTGAAATCCCATTCCCTTACTTTTTTGCGGAACAATTATGGGACTCATACTAGGCTCTTTGTCTAGCAATAAAGATTGATCTGGAATTTTTATGAAACTTTGTAAAATACGCATCCCTGGTGATTGAAAGAACAACTGATATTCTGGAATATCTTGTGTTAATAGGAGAAAATAGGCATCTGCTTTGTATGGAATATTACTAGTACCTGAACCGTCTGTATCTACTTTTAAAGAAGCGTCCCAATAATTTTTATAGATATTGTTTTCCCTACTTTGTGTAGCTTGCGATTCATTAACATTTCCCATCATTACATTTTGAGTAAATTCATTTGCACTGGCATCTTTAAATTGTAAACCTATAAAATTATTAGAAATTGAGTTACCCATAATAGTGTTGTGATTTGCCTTTTCTACATAAACCCCTACTCTATTATTAGCAATTTCATTTTTTAAAACTTTTGTTTTTGTCGCATCATATAGTAATAAGCCTTGTGCATGAACATTACTTTTATTGTCAATAAAGTGATTTCCTACTACAGATGTTTCCTTTGTCCCCATAATCATAGCACCCGTTGTATTTTCTTCTGATATATTATTTTCAACAACCGTTTTATCAGAATACATAAGATGAATGCCATAACGAGACTGCCAGATTGTATTATCTTTTATTGTATTCTTGTCGCTTTGTTCTAAATAAATACCATCACGGACATTTTGTATTTTGATGTTCTCAATAAGATTGCGATTGGATTTCCATAAATCAATTCCATTGGCACTTCCTTTTCCCGTGATTATACTGTTCTCAATCTTTATATTTTTGGCAGCTTCTAACTTAATCCCCATGTTTGACGTGCGAACTTCCAATCCACTCAAATGATGTTTTTCTCCCAATACAAATATCGCTGACTGATCTTTATTTTCATTACATTGTTCAATTTTCAGATCTTTAAGGGTAATACCTTCCCCTTTTATCGTAATAATAGGAGCTTTACCACAGGAAATAATCTTTGTATTCTTGCCCCCTTTTAATGTAATCGGCTTTGATATTTCTATAGTTTCGTTATAAGTCCCACTTTCTAATTTAATGGTTTCATGTGGAGAAGCCGAGTCAATTTTTGATTGTATTGTAGACTCAGCATAACTACTAATTTTCGGGAAACATAATACTAAAAATAAAAGAAGAGAAAAACAAATTTTTTTCATATACAGTTCCCTTCTCTCAAAGCTATTAGTTATTACTATAGAAGAGAATACCAAGTATTTGTGTGAAATTTGTGAAAAATAAGCGTGTTTTTTGTGATACATATAAAGTTATTACCTAGAGAAAAGTATGTCCAAGTTTGATAGACCATTTTCATATACTTCAAAGCTTTTGCACCAGAACCAAAGAAAAAGGCATCCTTCCGGATGCCTTTCCACAGTTTTTAGGTTTACACATTTTGTAAATTTGATAGGACGTTAGGTTCGAATCTAACGATTAAAGAAAAAATCTGAGCAGTTCTATTACATTATATGCTAATCTGGACTAGTAATTCTATGCAATTTTACATATTAGGGGTCACAACACATCGCTATCAAGCTAACAAAACAAAATTCCCCTAAAATAAAAAAATACGCTATTCTTTCTGTAGAATCATAGGAAAGGATGGCGTGTTTGATATGAACTTATCGATTTTTGATGAATTAGAATTGTTTTCTAAAGAGTTGCAACGATATATGTCACCTGATGCTTTAGAGCAATTAGCTAGAAATGTAGGATTTGTGAAACGAAAAAGTAAATACCGTGCACAAGATTTAGTGGCTCTATGTATTTGGTTAAGCCAAAACATAGCTCATACTTCATTGACACAATTATGTAGTCGATTAGAAGCTAACACAGGCATTTCTATGAGTCCAGAAGGACTCAATCAACGTTTTAATTCTCAGACTGTTCAGTTTTTACAACAACTCTTAGCACATTTACTTCATCAACAATTTTGTTCTTCTAGCAAGATTTCAACTTTGTATACAAACTATTTCTGACGTATTCGTGTATTTGATTCTACACATTTTCAGATTCCGGATAAATTCACTTCTACATATCAAGGTTCAGGTGGTAGTGGTCAAAATGCTGGGGTGAAAATTCAACTAGAGTATGATTTACTAAGTGGTCAGTTCCTACATGTTCATGTAGGATCAGGAAAGCACAATGATAAAACTTATGCTGCTACTTATTTAACGTCTCTTCAACCGAACGATGTATGTATACGTGATTTAGGATACTTCGACTTAAAAGACTTACATACTATAGAAGAGTGTAATGCTTATTTTATCTTTGCATCAGAACCATAAATAAACATTGAAAAAACTACTTCAAATAAAATAAGCATAAGAACTATAACAGTCATAAAATACAAGCTAATCTTACACTTTATCTTACACTTTATCTTACACTTTATCTTACGCCTCCTGTCCACACATACCCTTTTCCCCATACTGTTTGGAGAAACTGAGGTCCAGATGGATTAGGTTCTATTTTTTCACGTAAACGCCTTATATTCACATTTATTACTTTGGTTTCAAGTACATAATTCACACCCCATATTTCATTTAAAAGTTCATAACGTGAAATTGGCTTGCCCTTATTTTTCATTAAATACCGTAAAATAATAAACTCTGTTGGAGTTAAATCAATTGCCGCCCCCTCCCTATATAATTTTTCTTGCTGAAGATTTAATCGAAATGGTTCCGAATGAATCGATTTTATATTTTCTTTGCTTCCTTTTACTCTTCTTAGTAATGATTGTACACGTGCTGTTAATACGATTGGAGCAGTTGATTTTTCCATATAATCATCTGCTCCAATTATTAAAGCTTGTACCTTATCCCTATCTTGAACACATTCCGTTAACATAATAATACCGATTTTTTTATTGTTTTCTCGTATACTTTTACATACCTGAAAACCGTCTATTTCAGGTAACATCACATCAATTAATATAAGATCAACATTGTGTTTATCTAAAAGTTCGAGAGCTGTTACTCCAGTAGCTGCTGCTAACACATTGAAACCAGCATGCTTTATATTTAATACAATAAAATTACGAATCGTTATTTCATCTTCTAATACTAAAATAGTCGTCATACATCGCTTCTCCTCTACTCATGATGATATTCAGCTATAGGCTTAATATAGGATTTGGGCTTTTGGTATTTTAATTGTTTTGGCACTGCATACCACATGTAAATTTGTTTGACTGCTGCTTCATAATTTTTCGCCTTTGGCCATACCTTTGCATCAAAGGTGTGAACTTCAAGCCACTTTTCGTCTGTATCAGTATAAAGAAAATGCTGAGTATTCTTGGAATCCGCTTGAATTGTAATTTCTCCAACTAGCTTTTTAGGAATTGTAATAAAATATCCTTGCTCTATATTTACATATCTCTCTTCTTTAGGCTGAAATTCAGCATTTCCCTTCCACTGTACATATTGTTCAAACAATAGGTTTTCAGCATATGGATGTTCTTTCCATCCGTTCGGATGAACAGAAATGAGAAACTCAATTATTCCATCACCATTCACATCTTGACTCTCTAACAAAAATTCATTCATAAATGGATTTGTTTCATCTGAAATGTTGACAAGTCCACTTATGAATGAATTAATGTGTCTAATTTTTTGGGGGCACTTCAATGCCCGGTCGTCTTTTCATTATATTTTTCTTTCATGCAATTCTTTTAAAAGCTGTATCATTTCAGCTTGTTGTTTTATCTGCTTATGACCATTTTGATTAATCGCTGCAAGTTCACATGCAATTCCAATGGCAAAGAAAAACAATAAACTTTCTAACATATAAAATCCTCCAAATGTATTGTCTACTAGACAGCTTGGCGTAACTGTTCCTCTTGTAAAACCTGTATATTCTTATTTTTTCTCTACGCTGACAATATAATAAACACATACAGTTGTATCACTTACAGTAACCATTAATATTCCGTCACAATCGAAAATTCCTAGTTAATTGAATTTGCATTATAACCAAATTTGAATTATTCGATTTTATCATGTATTTATCTTCTAATCCGTATTTTTTTGATCCTATATTTTCTCTTCTTATTAAGTTGGGAAATATCTTTTAACAAAAATACAATCGTAATGACAACCATTCCCAAATTAAATATAAGAGATGTTATAACAATTTCGTCAGTGGAAGGTAATAAGAAAGTGGATACAAGAAAAATAATCGTAATAAAAGAAATGCTTTGTCTCATTGGTAAGATAGAATGCCTTTTTCTTGTATTATGGTATGTCATAACGGTGCCAATAATTAATAATAAAGGAGCAGTGAAAAAGATTTCATAACATCTAACAGCACCTTTAACAACCCAAGGTAAAAATCGTATGGTTGAGGAACACATACATAGGTTGATTACTAAAGTAAATAATTGTATGAGGGATAACGTTATATTTAATTTTGTTTGTTTCATTTTATTCACCCCATCATCATTGTTATATACAAGTGTATGTATGTTGCTACAATGGAAATTTTATCAAAATCACTGTTCCCATCTCTTCTTTATTCACAACACTTACCGTGCTGTCACGTAGTTCAACAATTCCCTTAATATATATTTGCACCAGAACCTTTTAAGATACTAAAGTTGATCATTAATTTTCTTGCTTTTGCTCTTTTATTTTAATCTTCGCGTCTTTATAGAATCTTAGTTTTCCTTCATTATAATCTTTAGTATAATGATTGAACTTTGCTTTTTCTTCTAGTGTTTCTTTATTCAATGTATTAACAGCTTTAACTTTCTCACTAATCTCTTTTAGATTTATTTCTTTATCTTTTAACTTTTCATAAAGTTCTTTTTCAGTTATTAATGATTCTTTGTAGATTTTATCCATTTTTTGAAAAACTTCATAACGATTTTTGTAAACTTCTTCTACTTTTTTCGCTTGCTTTTGTAATTTTTTGTCCTCGATTTTATCTATATAATTATGAACCGATGTTGTTTCCTTTTGGGCTTTTTCTAGTACATCTTTTTCATTTTTCAACACTTTTTCACGTTCTACTACATTTGTAATAGCCTGTTCTATTTTTGGTATTACTGCCTCGTTATGCTCTTTTCCTTCCTGTACAATTTGATCGTACAATTCCTGTCCTTTTGTTTCTAACTGCTCTAATTTGTTTACATTATCAAATAAAGTTTTTTCTTGATTTGCTGCGTTCTCAAAAGCAACATATAACTCTTCCTCTGGTTGTGCTCCCAGACATCCTCCAAGAAATCCAATTGATAAAATTCCAATTAACGCTACTTTTCTATAAGTCAATGTCAATTCCTCCTATGTTACATACGTTTATCATGCATAAAGTTCAATGGGAAATGATCATCTTCATGATATGCTTCAAATTCATACCCTTTTTCTTTTAAACCTTTAATAATAGCAGGTACTGCAGCAACGGACTGCGGATGAATGTCGTGCATCAAAATAACTTCTTTTGGATCTGTCGCACCAGCCAGTACATTTTGAACAATTTTCGCTTTCGCAGTATCAATTGGTATATTATTATATTCCCAATCTAATGAATCAATTGTCCAATCCCATACTCTAAGACCATCTTCTACAACTTTATTACGAAGTTCTTCGTGTAATCCTGGCATGGAGCCATATGGTGGACGTGTTAATTTTGGAGCATGTCCAAGAATACTAGCAATTAGACCTTGATCCTCTTTCATTTCATCTACATAGCCACCTTGAGTATACAGTTTCTTATAATCGTGCGTCATACTATGCATTCCAACATAATGCCCTTCCGCTTCTTCTCGTTTTACTAAATCAGGATAAGATTTCACATTTTGACCAATTAGAAAAAATGTTGCTTTTGCATCATTTTCCTTTAATATGTCTAGTAACTGTGCCGTATACTTTCCTGGACCGTCATCAAAAGTAAGATAAGCCACTTTTCTCTCTTGACCATTAAGGCGAACAGGTACAGCTTTCTTTATTTCAGTTTCGGGTTGAGTGCTTACTAGCTGCACCGGGTTTTCTTGCTTAGCTACAGCTGTAGCTGATGAAGTAATAGATTGAAACACAAAGTAGCCAATTGCAATTGCAACAATGGTAATTACTATGCGCTTTATATTGGTGATATTTCTCATGATAGAAGTCCTTCCCTCTTAAATCCTTATATTTTAATGTTTTTATAAGGTTTTCGTTTATTTTATTACAACCCCAACAACAAATATTGGGAAGATTACAATGTACCCATTCTTCACAATAGCCCATTTAACTTCTGTTCTTGACGAGTAACTATTAATTTGATAAATAAGCTGGTTCACAAATATCAACTGCTCTTTTTTAATTCCTGGATCTATTATAATGATTGCTGTTTGTCACATCTTTTGTATTAAAACTAATAATATGTTTCTTTTAACAGATGTGATATCGATTCCAGTTAGGTTTTTTAATTGAAGTTTTTTGGTAATTCAAGAAGACTGGATAAACAGTTCATCCAATCTTCTTGAAAGAATATGGTAGTGCAATTTCTTCATCCATAGCTTCTTAAAATATGCAGCTATGGATGAAGAAATTGCTTTGAACGAGTAATGCCTGCATTTCATAGTTTCATCGCTTTATCCAAAACGAGTCACAATCCTATTGTCTGTCTCTATTTATATGAAACTCTTTATAATTTCAACCCTATGTTAACAACTGTCATAACGTCTGTTTATTCCTTTATATGTTTCCCAAGCTATAAATAATTACAATAGATGTTATCCAATAAAATGTTAGCCAATAATATGCGATAACATTCTTATTTCTTTGTCCATCGCTTTAATATATGAAAAAACACACAAACTTTATCCTTAATTAGAGTTTTATCCAAAAACTTTAATTACTTACAATTCTTTTTGCAAATGCTTCTTCTATGGCAACATACTTGTAGCCAAGTTCCTTTGCAACCACTTCACATGTAATTTCACCGTTCAACGTGTTTACTCCAAGTTTTAAAGCATCGTTTTCAAATATTGCTGTTTGTACACCCTTGTTAGCAATTTGTAGTGCGTAAGGAATTGTTACATTTGTTAAAGCAATAGTGGATGTTCTAGGAACTGCTCCTGGCATGTTCGCAACGGAATAATGAAGCACTTCATATTTTTCAAATATCGGATTATCATGTGTTGTTACATGGTCACATGTTTCCACAGCTCCACCTTGGTCGATCGCTACATCCACGATTACGGAGCCAGGCTTCATTCTTTGTACCATTTCTTCGGTGACAAGCTTAGGAGCTTTAGCACCAGGAATCAATACGGCACTAATTAAAAGATCTGCTTGTTTTACTGCTTCCGCGATATTGAACGGATTAGACATCAATGTCTTAATTTGAGTACCGAAAATGTCATCTAGTTGTCGCAGACGGTCTGCATTTAAATCAATGATTGTTACGTCGGCACCAAGACCAATGGCCATTTTCGCAGCGTTTGTACCGACGATACCTCCACCGATGATGGCAATTTTACCACGATTCACACCAGGTACTCCTGCAAGAAGAATACCTTGACCACCGTTTGACTTTTGTAGAAATTGTGCTCCTATTTGTACAGACATGCGTCCAGCTACCTCACTCATTGGTGTAAGAAGAGGGCGGGTATGGTTTACTTCTACTGTTTCGTATGCGATGGCGGTAACTCTTTTATCTTTAAGGGCCTGAGCTAAATTAGATTCGGCAGCTAAATGTAAGTATGTGAATAAAATTAAGTTTGGACGAAAGTGAATATATTCACTTTCGAGAGGCTCTTTTACTTTCATAATCATTTCTGACTGATTCCATACTTCTGCAGCACTTTCAACAATTTCAGCACCAGCATATACATAGTCTACATTTCTAAATCCACTACCAACACCTGCATTTGTTTCAACTAATACCTTATGGCCAGCTGTCACAAATGAAATAACTCCTGCAGGCGTGAGTGCGACACGATTTTCATTATTTTTTATTTCCTTTGGTACACCAATAATCATAAAATTCCCTCCCGTTACTTAATCTTTGAGCTACCATATTTAAAGTATAGAGTATTGAAAATGTCTTTTCATTGTTGAGAAAAAAGAAAAAAACAGCATCCTTTTGTGGAAATCCACAAAAGGATGCTGTTACATAAATTTTTTCAACTTGAGATCCAAGTACAGAATCATTTTTTGATTTGGATCTTTCAAATCAATCTCACTAATTTCATAAATACGCTTAAGTCTATAGCTAAGTGTATTAGCATGAATATTCAATGCCTTGGCTACCTCGCCAACATTGCTATCTTTATTTAAGTAGACTTCCAACGTTTCAATAAGATTGCAATTATGCTTATGGTCATATTCATCTAGCTTTTGCAACGCCTGATTTTCATACTCTTCATCTTTTCTTTGCTCAAGTAGAAGATCGATCAATTGATAAATCCCTAAGTTTTGGTAGCTGTGAATATTAGTTGTGTCAGAAGGGAATTTTTCTTTTATGGATAAAACCGTTAGCGTTTCTTTGTAAGCTTTACTGATTTTTTGGTAATCACTATATACGCTGCTAAATGCCGGCTTGATAGATTTGATGCCATATCGCTTTTCCATATTGTGTACAAACGTTTTGATGAAATTGTTGATTTCATGAAAAGGGCGCTTCACATTATCCAATGAAGTAAGAAGAATCAATTGATTACGATCAATTGTATAAAGTAAAACTTTCAAGTGTTGACTTGTTTTTAACAAATAAGAAATTTGTTTTTCTTTTTCATTCGTAATTCCTTGTTCAAAATGGAATACAGAGACAGTAAATAAGGATGCTGGAGTTATTTGGAGCTGATAGAAATTCTCCATAACTTCTGCGTTTACCTGCATATGATTAGTTAGCAATTTCCAAAAAAACTCTTGCGATCGTTCTTCTTTTTGGTTTTTTCGGGCTTGAAGTTGCAACAGCTTACTTTTTACGACCTCTGCGTATTTTTTTAGCAAGAGACAATCTTGCTCAGTTAAAGATTTTTCAATTTCTAAAGCCCAAATGAATCCTAAAACGTCTTCTTTGTTCCAAATAGATATCGCGACTCTATCACCGAGACCAATATCATCTATTTTTTTCACACGAATAGGATTCCGATTTTTTAATAAACCGGGAATAATTCCCTCTTTCCACAGGTTATTAATTACTTTTTCAGGTACGCGACGCCCCATAATAGTACCAATTCTCGCTGGGTCTGTCCTTTCATCATGGGTACTATATGCGAGAAGGCGATGATTTACATCCTCAATAGTAATCGGGCATTGCAAAATCTCACTAACTATATCAGCAAATTCATCCAAACTATCGAAGGTAACTCTAAAAGAATCATTTTTCATATATGTCAAGGTTCCTCCATCCTAAGTTAATATAAATTCTCGTATTCACTGTAAGAAAAATATCCTTCGTATAAATTAACAAAATGATAAAATAAATAACCTGATCCTTAACGCAAAGGAAACTGATTATAGCAACGCTGGTACTGGTCCATACAGTGAAGTATCTTACATCAAAAGTTAAACAACTATACTTTAACCCCGTTCTAAATTTAAAACGGGGTTAAAGTATTTTATTTTTTTGAATTAAATAACTTTATTATTACTTTACAGCTCGATATTAGTTACTTACCTCATGTTTATAATCTTTCCATCCTGCTCAACTTGGACATCATTTGAAGTAGATTGTAAATACTGTAGCATATTTTGTTTCTCCTGTCCTTGGGTAGGAGTGATTTGATTATTACGAATGATATACGGATTAAATGACATTTGTACATTTTTCTCTTTAAATTTCATTTTTAACACCCCTGTTTCTGCACCATGATTTTTCACATAATCAGGAAACAAGAAATTCCCTAGAGAATATGCAACAGGAACCTTATTATAATATTCAAATCCTGCAATCAATGTAAGGAAGACCTATCTTTTCTACATGAGAAATCGTATCCATTAAACTACCTTGCCAGTAATCTTTTGTACGTTTAGACACAAATTACCTTTTTGCTGTAAGCTAAGAGACATTTGTTCAGAAAATCATGTTTATAAACAGAGGGTAAATACCCAATAACTTCAACCTTTTCTAGCTATAATCATGTTCATAAAGCGTGTAAATAATTCAATGTTCAGTTAATCGGCTGTTTTTATCCTTCTGAACATATAATCCTTCTCTAAGAACGCTGTCATAGTAAGAATTTATAATCCTTAGCGTACAATTTTCCCTGAATGATATAGTGATCTCTATTAATCACACTGAAAAATGACGCAGAATACATATTCTACGTCATTTCATGTAAGCACTTCAAAGAATAAGGGGATCTTACACTCACATTAAAACACTAAGTTTTTGAAAAGTAAATCACAGAATTTCATCTGTAACCTTTTGTAACCTTAATATAGGGGGAGCACCCATGCTCATCAAGTTAAGATTTTGAAGTACCTTTAAACAAAAAAATTCACTTCTCTACAGTTAGTTAATTATAAGAGTTTATCTCATTTTTTTCGTTTTGGAGAACAAAGAATTTCTTAAGTTGATGGCGATGTGGCGATACCCCAAAGGATAATATAGCTACCGGATTGTCGACTAGATACCTAGCAAAAACTATGCATAATCAAAAATTAAATTTAGCGAAAAAGGAATAAAGATGTAAAGAAACTTTAAACCACTTAATCTGTCTTTCTCTTATGTAAATATGGTAATAATGAAATTACCCCAAGGATAGCTAAACAAGCTCCAATCCATAGCGGAGATACAAAACCATATCCTTTATTGATTCCAAGACCACCTAGTGACGAACCAATAACAATACCCAGCGTAATAAAAGAACTATGAACGGTATTTATCATTGTTCCATTACTAGCTGTTTTCATTACTCTCGCAACCATAGCCGGATTCAATGCTACACCAGTTAAACCAATAAAAATCGTAGAAATAACCGCAATGTATTTATTCTCTGCACCTAAAGCAAATAAAGACAATGCTACTATTAATATAATCAATCCGCTCACCAGTATTTTCATTGTATATTTATCAGCAAACTTGCCAATCACTATATTCCCAACTACCGTCGCGCTACCATAGAGAGCAAGTAAATATGGAATACTTGCACTTGAAAAGCCTGTGACATTTGTAAAGATAGGAGTGAAATAACTAAATGCTGCAAACGTACCACCAATAATGAACATACTTGTTACGTACGCTGCCCAAAGATGAATATTCTTAAATCGCAGAAGTTCGTCTTTCCAATTTAATTGCTCTTTATTTGAAGATGATGGTAACAACCATTGAATCATAATCCCTGATACTAGCACAAGAACAGAAACAGCCCCAAAGCTAATACGCCAGCCAAAATATTGCGAAATAACGGTTGTTATAGGTAAACCTAATACAGTTGCGAACATTAAACCTGCAAGTACAATTGATGCAGCTTTTCCCCTTGAATCAGAGTGAACCAATGTTGCAGAAAAGGAAATCGCAACTCCAAAAGCTGAAGCTGAAGCAATACCAGTTATAATACGTGAAATCATCATAATATCATAGTTCCAAGCAATAGCTCCGAGCGATTGACCAATTAAAAATACAAACATTAAAAACAATAATGCTTGTTTGCTGCGCATTCGTAAGAGGATTGAAGTTAAAATGGGGCCTCCTATTACCATTGCTCCTGCATAAGTTGAAATTAAATACCCAATAGATGATACAGAAACCTGGAATGCAAGAGCAAGTTCGTTCATCATACCTGCAACCATAAATTCTGATGTAGTCATACAAAAGATTGCTAAAGCTAATAAATAAATAATCGATGGCATAAAAACACTCCTTATCCATTATTGTAATGATTGGTACAAAAATAGTGCGAAAAAAGAGCGCACTAAGCGCCAAAAATAGACTCCATTGTTCCTTTGATAACCTGTTCAGCTAACATCCGATTTTGCATCGATACATTAAGAACACGGAATCCGTAATAACTGCTTAAAAGCAGACTAGCTAATTCCTCAGCTGATTGCTTCTTTGAAATTTCACCTGTTTGCAATCCTTCCTCCATCACTGTTTCAATAGCTTGTTTAAGAAGCTCAACATGCTTTGAGAAAATTTCTTGTACCATTAAATCGTTTTTAGCACGTTCTACACTGGCATTAATCAATAAACATCCTTTTTGATCAATGTTCTCAAAGTCTTCTTTCAATGCCCATTCAAAAAAATTACTTAATCGTTCTTTAACTGGAATTGGCGTATCTAACAATTTCTTTTGTTCCCTAATCCCAATTTCATGGTAGCGTTCTAATACTTGTTTATACAGTTCATGTTTACTACCGAAAGTATTGTATAAACTTCCTTTTCCAAGTCCTGTATCACTGCATAAATCTTGTGTAGAACACCCCTCATATCCTCTTATCCAGAATGTTTTCATTGCAACATCTACAATTGAGGAATAATTAAACTCTCTGGGTCTGCCACGATTACTCAACCTTATTCTCCTCTCATTTTAAAGATAACATTAGTAGAATACTCTTTTTTGTACCGTACGGTCAATATTTTTGTTTTATTGTTACTTTAAAATAAAATTTGATTATGTTAGATTACGAATAATTAAAAATAGCTCCCTTATTCAAATACAAGTCTTATTTGAATTAACAATTTTATCAACCTTTATTATTAATTATCAAACTTTGTTATAATGATCAATCTATTTTACAAAGCTACAACGATCGCTGTGGTTTTTCTTATTGCTCCGACTAAGACTATATTTTAAATGTTCATGGCATTGTATGTTAG
>NZ_JBFPJI010000061.1:0-16046 GCF_040838205.1 Bacillus sp. S4 | reverse complement strand
AAATGGGAAGGTGCACCCTAACTATGTTTTAGTATCAGATCAATTCAAGAATGCAGTTTTAGAGAGTGATTTAAAAGGTTTTGAATTTATTGAAGTGTGGGATTCAGAAGAGCTCTCATAAAGAAATTCTAAAATTATAAATGGCCCTGATAAGTTTACGATAAAAACTTAAGTCCCCTTGTTATACAAAGTAGGGGACTATTTATCCTGTATTAACGAGCGGTAAGATTCCCACCTCAAAATTCGGCTAAAGTAAAGAAGTTAGGTGGCAAATGCTCGTAAAAGCCCGATTGGAGAAGGCTAATAATCAGTGGGGATGGACAAAACCTCCACTGATTAAAGTTTCACTTTATTTAAGTTTGTTCTATCAACATTATGGTCACTTAAAGCACTTCACTAAAGAAGATGATCTGTAAAAGCTCCCTTTGTGTTGAAAATAATTATTATTCATGCACAAGCATCGAAGCATCATCATTAATCAATGTCCCTACATGTTCTCCTAAACATATTTTCTTCATTACTCCAGGCTCATCAAAGTTAAATACATGTGCCGGCAAATTGTAGTCCCGAGCAAGTAATAAAGCCGCTTGATCCATTACTTGTATGTTTTGCCTAACAACATCGTTATAGTTCAGTTTTTTATACATTTTCGCTGATTTATCATATTTTGGATCACTGGTAAAGACACCATCTACCCCTTGTTTTGCGACTAAAATGGCGTCACTATTCATTTCAATTGCTCTCTGTACACTTGGATAATCTGTTGTAACGAATGGTTGCCCGTTACCACCACCGAATATGACAACATAACCGTTATCTAAATGATGTACTGCTCTGAGGCGAATATAAGGTTCGGCTACTGCATTAAATGGGATGGATGTCATAACGCGTACTTCTTTCTTTGTTTTACTTGTTAAAACGCCGCGTAGCATTAAGCTGTTAATTATTGTACCTAAAGTACCAATATTATCAGCTTCTACACGGTCAATTCCCCATTCCTCAGCTAGATGGCCTCTAAAAATGTTACCGCCGCCAATGACGATGGAGACCTCGATACCTAAATCAACAATCGATAAAATTTCATTTGCAATATGTTCTAATCGTTTGGAGTTAAAGCTATTTCCCGATTGATCGGCAAGTGCTCCGCCGCTTAATTTAATTAAGACACGTTTATATGGCTTCATAACAATTCCCCCTATATAGATTGCAATAAAAAAGGAACAAAGGCGAATGCCTTTGTTCCTTCGTAAGAAAATGAAATAGAAAAGAAATAGATATGATGAACTTCTTCACGTGATTTTTCATAACATCCACTCCTTTTCATCTCCATTTATTTTGAATACGTATATCTTTTAGATTATACGAAATAATCTGATGTTTTATCAAGGTTATTTTATTTCTTTTTTATAAAAAGTGTCAATGAATATTATAAGAAAAAAATTTGAATTTTTTGTGACAAACTTGTAGGTTTTTGTATGATTTTGTAGGTTCGCCTATATGATGTGTGAGTAAGCTTTTATAAATACTAAATGAAAGCGTTCGCATAAAGGGGATGAACATAAATGAAAAAATTCGGATTGGCAACACAAATTTTTGTCGCACTTGTTTTAGGGATTGTAGTAGGGGCAATCTTTTATGGCAATAAAACGGCGATTTCTTATATCACACCAGTTGGGGATATATTTATTCACTTAATTAAGATGATTGTAGTACCGATTGTTATTTCAGCATTAATTGTTGCGGTAGCTGGTGTAGGAGATATGAAAAAGCTTGGGAAACTGGGCGGTAAGACAATTCTTTATTTCGAGATCATTACGACGATTGCTATTTTAATGGGATTACTTGCAGCGAATATATTCCAACCAGGTACTGGCGTTGATATGAATAATTTACAGCAAAGTGATATTTCTTCTTATAAACAAACAGCAGATGCTACAGAGAAGAAAGGTTTTGCTGAAACGATTGTTCATATTGTACCGAAAAATATATTTGAGTCTATTACACAAGGTGACTTATTACCGATTATATTCTTCTCAGTACTATTCGGTTTAGGAGTTGCGGCAATTGGAGAAAAAGGAAAGCCTGTTTTTAACTTTTTTGAAGGTGTACTCGAAGCGATGTTTTGGGTTACAAATCAAGTTATGAAATTTGCACCATTTGGTGTATTCGCATTAATTGCGGTTACGGTTGCAAAATTTGGTGTGTCCACACTACTTCCTTTAGGAAAACTAGTGCTAGCTGTATACGTAACTGTTATACTATTCGTTGTGATTGTATTAGGTATTAATGCACGAATGGTAGGAGTAAACATTTTTACATTAATGAAAATTTTAAAAGAAGAACTTATTCTTTCATTTACGACAGCAAGTTCAGAAGCTGTTTTACCTAATATAATGAGAAAGATGGAAGAGTTCGGTTGTCCAAAGGCAGTTGCTTCTTTCGTAATTCCGACAGGTTATACATTTAACTTGACTGGGTCAGCTATTTATCAAGCGTTAGCGGCATTGTTTGTTGCACAAATGTACGGTATACACATGTCACTGACAGAGCAAATAACGTTATTATTCGTTCTCATGTTAACATCCAAAGGTATGGCGGGAGTTCCGGGGGCATCATTTGTTGTTGTATTAGCAACGTTAGGATCAATGGGCTTACCGCTAGAAGGCATCGCATTAATTGCGGGAATTGATCGTATTTTAGATATGATTCGCTCAGCTGTCAATGTATTAGGAAATGCATTAGCTGCCATTGTTATGTCGAAGTGGGAAGGCGAATTCGATGATGAGAAAGCAAAACAATATGTAGAAACAGTCAAACAAACAAAAGCAGCATAAGAAATCGTTAAGGAGTGAAAAGTCATGGCAACATTAACTGAAGTTAAAAATGGAGTACGAATTGAAAAAGATTTTTTAGGTGAAAAAGAAGTGCCAAATTATGCGTACTACGGTGTACAAACAATGCGTGCAGTAGAGAATTTCCCAATTACAGGATACAAAGTCCATGAAGGTTTAATTAAAGCGTTAGCAATTGTAAAAAAAGCGGCAGCACTTGCTAATGCAGATGTAGGAAGATTGGAATTGAAAAAGGGTGGTGCTATCGCAGAAGCATCACAAGAAATCCTTGAGGGGAAATGGCATAATCATTTCATCGTTGATCCAATTCAAGGCGGTGCAGGAACTTCAATGAATATGAACGCAAATGAAGTCATTGCCAATCGTGCCCTTGAATTATTAGGAATGGAAAAGGGAGACTATGATTATATTAGTCCGAACAGTCATGTAAATATGGCGCAATCAACAAACGATGCATTCCCAACAGCGATTCATATTGCAACATTAAATGCATTAGAAGGCTTATTACAAACGATGGGTTATATGCATGATGTATTTGAATTAAAAGCAGAACAGTTCGATCATGTTATTAAAATGGGTCGTACACATTTACAAGATGCTGTGCCAATTCGTCTTGGACAAGAATTTAAAGCATATTCTCGCGTACTTGAACGTGATATGAAACGTATCAAGCAATCACGCCAACATCTATATGAAGTAAATATGGGAGCAACTGCAGTTGGTACAGGCTTAAATGCGGATCCAGAATATATTGAAGCAGTTGTAAAACATTTAGCTACAATTAGCGAACTACCACTTGTTGGTGCAGAAGATTTAGTAGATGCAACTCAAAATACGGATGCGTACACTGAAGTATCTGCAGCACTTAAAGTATGTATGATGAACATGTCTAAAATTGCGAACGACCTTCGTCTAATGGCATCAGGTCCACGCGTTGGATTAGCGGAAATTATGCTACCAGCTCGTCAACCAGGTTCATCTATTATGCCAGGGAAAGTAAACCCTGTTATGCCAGAAGTAATTAATCAAATTGCGTTCCAAGTAATTGGTAACGACCATACAATTTGCCTTGCTTCAGAAGCAGGACAATTAGAATTAAATGTTATGGAACCAGTACTTGTTTTCAACTTACTTCAATCTATTAGCATTATGAATAACGGTTTCCGTGCCTTTACAGATAATTGCTTAAAAGGAATTGAAGCGAATGAAGATCGCTTAAAAGAGTACGTTGAGAAGAGTGTAGGAATTATTACAGCCGTGAACCCTCATATCGGTTATGAAGCAGCAGCTCGCGTTGCGAAAGAAGCAATTGCGACAGGGCAATCCGTTCGAGAATTATGTGTGAAAAATGGTGTATTGTCACAAGCAGAATTAGAGTTAATTCTAGATCCATTCGAAATGACACACCCAGGGATTGCAGGAGCAACTCTTTTAAAGAAAAATTAAAAGAAGAGGGGGACAATCCCCTCTTTTTTGTTTACAATATAGAAATGTTATATATGAATAGAGGTAGGGATGTTATGAGTAAGTTTACAGTGGCTTCTAATGGTTCGTTAGAAACGACATTAAGAGGAGTAGAAGTATTATCAACACCACTTTTAAATAAAGGGGTAGCTTTCACGCAAGAAGAAAGAGAAGAATTAGGTTTAAAAGGGTTATTACCGCCAGCAGTTTTAACGCTAGATGAACAAGCTCGTAGAGCGTATGAGCAATTTTGTTCTCAGCCGGATGATTTATTAAAGAATGTATACTTAACAGCGTTACATGATCGAAATGAAGTATTATTTTATCGTATTTTAACAGAGCATTTACGTGAAATGTTACCAATCGTATATACACCTACTGTTGGTGTAGCAATTCAAAGATATAGCCATGAATATCGTAAACCACGCGGTGTTTATTTATCAGTTAACGATCCTTCGGGTATTGAAGAAGCGTTCTCAAATATCGGTGCAACAGCTGAAAATATTGACTTAGTCGTTGTAACAGATGGAGAAGGCATATTAGGAATTGGTGACTGGGGTGTTGGTGGTATTAACATTGCGATTGGAAAGCTAGCTGTTTATACGGCCGCAGTTGGAATCGATCCTAGTCGCGTGCTACCTGTAATTTTAGATGTAGGTACAAACCGTGAGGATCTATTAAACAATCCGTTTTATATTGGAAATCGCCATCCACGTGTAACTGGTGAAGATTACGATGAATTTATTGATACATTTGTACAAGCTGTAGGCAATAAGTTCCCGAAAGCACTTTTACATTGGGAGGATTTCAGTTCTCGTAATGCACGAAAAATTTTAGACAAATACCGTCATGATGTATGTACGTTTAATGATGACATTCAAGGTACAGGTGCAGTTTCACTTGCTGCAGTATTATCGGCAGTGAAAGCTTCTGGTGTACCTTTAAATGAACACCGAGTAGTTGTGTTTGGTGCGGGTACAGCTGGAATCGGTATCGCAGATCAAGTGAGAGATGCGCTGGTTCGCGTAGGATTATCAGAGCAAGAAGCACATGAGCGTTTCTGGTGTATTGACCGTAACGGGTTAATTACAGATGATATGGAAGATCTTCTTGATTTCCAAGTTCCATATGCAAGAAAAGAAGCTGAAGTGAAGGATTGGAAACAAAGTGATGCTATCGGACTTGCTGAAGTTGTGAAACATGTAAAACCGACAATTTTAATCGGTACATCAACTGTTGCTGGTGCATTCAAAGAAGAGATTATTAAAGAAATGGCTTCTCATGTAGAAAGACCAATTATTTTACCAATGTCGAATCCAACGCCACTTGCTGAAGCGAAACCAGTAGATTTAATCGAGTGGACAGAAGGAAGAGCGTTAGTTGCAACAGGAAGTCCGTTTGATCCAGTTACATACAATGGTGTAACGTATGTTATCGGGCAATCAAATAACGCACTTATTTTCCCAGGGCTAGGTCTTGGTACAATTGTTGTGCGTGCAAGCGTAATGACAGACGGTATGTTTGCGGCAGCAGCAGAAGCGGTTGCAAGTATGGTAGATACAAGTCAGCTGGGTGCACCTATCTTACCAGAAGTGGAAGAGTTACGTAATATCTCTGAAATGGTTGCAATTGAAGTAGCGAAAGTTGCAGTTGCAGAAGGTGTTGCTAGAGAGAACTTAAGTGATAACGATATCAAAATTGCAGTGAAAGAATCAATATGGAAGCCTGAGTATCGTCAAATAAAAGCGGTAGAAAAGGTTAGAATATAGAAAAAAAGCCCGTTTATTATAATAAGCGGGCTTTCCGTTTACATTTTTGAAAAAATACATAGGAAGTGGCATCTTTGAATTGGAATCAATTATGGAAGAAAGATATATCTCTTTTAATTATTTTAATGATTGTTGTCCCAATTGCTGGAGAGCTAAATTTTCATCCTTTCAACGATACGTTTCGTGTTAGCTTCGGGACACCGCTTTTCTTCTTTTTATTATTATTTTTAAGAAGAGTACCAGCGGCGGTTGCAGGTATTCTTGTTGGTATATCTGTAGTCTTATTCCGTGTATGTCTTGACTGGGTGTTGCAAGGGTCTTTTTATATGACAGAATCATTTTATTTGCGCTATCCTGTGTTCTTTTATTATTTTATTTATGGAAGTCTTTTTTCGCTTTGTAGGGTGAATAAGTTCCATCAGAAGCCAATTATAATTGGCTACCTTGGGATTACAATTGAAATTATTGCAAGTATGTCAGAACTTGCAATTTATCATATGGTAGTACTTGGTACAACGATAACAATTTCTGAAGTGAATAAGCTAATCATTATTGCTATTTTCCGTAGTTTCTTTGCGCTTGGTTTTTTAAATATGATGAATTTGTATGAAACGAAATTAAAAGAATCACAAGTTCGAAAAGAAAATGAAAATATGTTGATGCATCTTTCTAACTTATATGTGGAATCTGTTCATTTGAAAAAAACGTTACAAAATGCGGAGTTAATTACACAAGAAGCGTATCAATTATATCGGAATTTACAAGCGAACGATGATTCAAGTAGTAAAACAGCATTGAAAATAGCGGGAGAAGTGCACGAAATAAAAAAGGATAATCAAAGGATTTTTGCGGGATTATCTAAACTGTTATTAGATAAAAATGTAGCTGAGTATGTAGAAGGACATGAGCTTGCGGAAATGATTGTGAGAATAAATGAGAAGTACGCTGAAATGTTGGAAAAAGAAATACGTTTTTCTAAACATATTGAAGGTGAGCATGCAGAATATCATGTGTATACAGTCTTATCAATTTTTAATAACTTAGTTGCCAATGCAGTTGAAGCAATTGAGGGTAGTGGTGCTATCATTATTAAGTTATATAAACTTGATAAACGTATATTTTTTGAAGTAATTGACGATGGGCCTGGTATTGCGCAAAAATATAAAAAACTAGTATTTAAGCCAGGATTTACTTCAAAGTATGATCAAACGGGAACACCATCAACAGGAATTGGACTTTCTTACATAAACGAAATGGTAACAGAGCTCGGAGGAGAAGTAAGATTGGAAGACCTGGAAACTGGTGAAGGGTGTAAGTTTGTCGTTTGTTTACCGGAGTGCAGTTTAAAGCAGGAAGGGGAATAAAGTTGTTTTATTATATCGTAGATGATGATGAAGTTTTCCGATCCATGCTTTCACAAATCATTGAAGATGGCGATCTTGGGGAAGTAATTGGAGAATCGGAAGACGGAGCTTTTATTGAAGCAGATCAACTAAATTTTAAAAAAGTAGATATTTTATTTATTGATTTATTAATGCCCATGCGAGATGGGATTGAAACAGTTCGCCATATTGCATCCTCTTTTTCAGGGAAAATCATTATGATCTCTCAAGTTGAATCGAAACAGCTTATTGGTGAGGCGTATACACTTGGTGTTGAATATTATATTACAAAACCATTGAATAAAATTGAGGTTATATCTGTTGTACGTAAAGTAATGGAACGTATTCGTTTAGAGCGCTCTATACATGATATTCAAAAATCATTGAATAACGTTTTCAAGTGGGAACAGCCGCAAGTTCGAAATGAGCCAATGCAAGAAGGAAAAAGAATAGCAGATTCAGGGCGCTATTTATTATCAGAACTCGGTATAGCGGGAGAGAATGGAAGTAAAGATTTACTTAGTATGCTGGAATATTTATATGGACAAGAAAAAGCACAAACATTTGAATTTGGATTTCCTGCGTTAAAAGATATTTTTCACCATATAACTATAAGGAAATTAGAGAATATAGCTTCAAATACACATATAGATAAGGAGAGAAAAGCATCTGAACAAAGAGTACGTAGAGCGATTTATCAATCGTTAAATCACTTAGCTTCCCTTGGATTAACAGACTTTTCAAATCCGAAATTTGAAAGCTATGCTCCAAAGTTTTTTGATTTCACTGTAGTTAGAAAACGAATGACAGAAATGACAAAGGAAGAAGTAGCAACTTCTGGACATACGCGAATTAATACGAAAAAGTTTATTCAAGTGTTGTATTTTGAGGCGAAACGGTTGATGGAGATAGAGTGAAAAAATACGATATAGGGTATAAACATTGATAAACCAAATCTGACATAGATTTGGTTTATTTTGTGTCGAAAAGTATTTTTGGAATAAATGAACAATTTGTGAAAAATGCTATTGAATTTGATAATAGGAATAGATTAATATATTTATGAGTTTCCAATAAAATGAAAAGAAAGGAGTTAATAACGGAAACGTTTGTATTTGAAGAAAAGGAAAGGGGATAAGTAGTTGGGAGGAAAATATAAGCAGTTTAAAAGCGTGTTAACAATTTGTATAGTTGCTATTTTATGTTTACAGTTACCAGGTTTTTATGTAAAAGCAAATGGGGAAGAAACAATTAAAGAAAACAGAAAATTTGAAATCAAAAGCATACAAGAGGCTGGTAAGAGTAATAATCCGGACATTTCAGTATCTACATTAGATGATAATGTGAAAGCAGAACAGCTAGCGAAAAAACTCGTTGGTGATGGTGTGGAAATTCGAAATGTGAAATATAAAGGAGCGAATCAAGCAGCTGGCACATTCCAAGCGAAGCAAAATATTTTTGGGATGGAAGGCGGAGTTATATTAAGTACAGGTAATGCGAAAGGTATTATAGGACCTAATAAGTATAAAAGTTATACACAGATTAATAATCAACCAGGGGATAGTGATGTAGAAGAATTGAAAGGTAATGGATTGAAGACATTTGATGCGAGTGTTTTGGAATTTGAGTTTAAGCCAGCGAAAGAAAAAATGAATGTGCAGTATGTGCTTACTTCAGAGGAGTATGAGGAGTTTGAGCATTATGAGGATATTGTTGGATTGTTTGTTGATGGGAAAAATATTGCTTTGGTACCGAATCGTCCATGGGCTCCATCTACTGTAACTATTAATAAGTGGAATAGCAGTCACTACATTTCAAATACAAGTGGTTTTAAAAACACTGAAATGGATGGAATGAGCAAGGTATTAGAAGCGAAAACTTCCTTGAAAGTAAATCAATGGAATAAAGTGAAGATGGTAATCGCTGATGGTAGTGATAATGGTGTAGATTCAAATTTGCTTATTCACAATATTAAATTTGAAGATGAAGTAGAAAAGGATAGTGAAATACAAATTAAGAGTTTTTCAACACAAGATATAAATGCAGAGAAAGCGAAAATAGTAGCGACTTTTAAAAGAACAAATAATTTATCAAATCAAGCCAGTGTAAATTGGAAATTAGTTTTGCCTAAGATGATGAACAGTGCAGAGCAAATAAAACAACAAGGAAAGTTGATATTTGAGAAAAACGAATCGGAAAAGAGCATTGAAATGGAAGTGAATAAAGAAGAACGTGATTTGCAAATATCATTATATTCACCGTCAGAAAATGCTCAAATATCGGAATCAGCTAATTATAATTTATTTTTAAGAGGTATAACAATTCAGCCTACACCTATGAAGCTAGCACTGGGAGAAGAACAACAATTTAAAGTAATGGCACACTATAGGGATGGTAAGGAAATAGACGTAACTGAGAATGTAGAGTTAGAATTTAGTAAACCTGATATAGTACAGTTGAATACCAAAAATAAATTAATCGGTAAACAATATGGAGCAATAGATATGAAAGCTACTTACGGTAATACACCTGGATGGTCTCATATATCAGTTGAAAAAGCTTTAAAGGATATTGAAGTGGTAGCTGGGAATACATCTTTGATTGAAGGTGAGCAAACTACAGTCAGGGTTAAAAGTGTTTATGAGGGAAACGAAAAAGAAGAAGTATATTATGGAGTACAAATGATTAGTTCTAATGAAGATGTGGTAAAAATAAGAGACAACAGAACTTTGGAAGCGGTAGGTGTTGGGAATGCAGCTGTTACTGTAGAATATGCTGGCATTAAGAAGGTCTTGAATATAAATGTTAAAGAATCGAACCGGAAAGTTGTTAAATTAAATTTCTATCACTCTAATTATAGTTACCTATCGGTAGGAGAACAAACTGATTATTGGGTTCAAGCACAGTATGATAATGGATCGTGGACAACACTGGATCACAAAAGTATCCAAATGGTTTCAACAAATCCTGAAGTTTTAGAATTGGGCAAAGATAACGCATACCTATTGGGAAAAAAAGAAGGTCAATCGACTTTGAAAATCACCTATAAAGACTACACTACTGAAGTATTGGTTGAGGTGAAAGAAAAAGAAAAAGAAGTTGTTGTAAACAAAAATCAATTTACATTAAAGGAAGGCACTAAAGATAAAATTGTAGTAAAAGCAAAATATAATGATGGTGAAAAAGATGTCACAGATCAAACAGACTTTTGGATAAATGATGGAAACATAGCTGAAATTGCAGGGAATGGAGAGATTAGAGGCCTTAAACAGGGACAAGCGACACTTGTTGTTAATTATAAAGGGCGTGAGATGCGTGTACCGATATATGTTGAAAATGGCCTGAAAGACATTGAATTTGAAGCATCAAATATAACGTTGCCTATTAACGGTACGAAAAAGTTGCAAGTAACAGGAGTTTACGAAGAGGATTACCGTTCATCAATTAATAATGAAGCAACATTTTCTAGTAACAATGATAACGTGAAAGTTGATAAGTTTGGAAATATTGTAGCTCAAAAAGAAGGAGAATCTATTATTACAGTATCTGTAAGAGATATAAAAAAGGAAGTGAAAGTAAAAGTAGAGAATCCACTCGTTGCATTACAAGTTGGTACGAAGAAAATTGCATTAAAAACGAAAGAAGTATATGAACTAAAAGTTACAGGTTTATATGAAGATGGTTCGCTGAAAGATGTTGCGAAAAGTGTGAATTTTAAATCTTCTAATTCATCTGTTGTAGAAGTAGACGCTTCTGGGAAGTTGATAGCTCAAGATAAAAAAGGAACTGCAACTGTTACGATAACGAAAGATAAACAAAGTTTGAATATTCCTGTTGAAGTAACAGAGAAAGAGACTGGTTTATTACTAGAAGTACAAGATGGAAATGGACGCGGAATGGATAGTGTTAATGTTGTGTTAGAAGATTCGAAAGAAAATAAACAAAAGTTAATAACAGGTAGTAATGGTACTTTATCGTTAAAACCACAAGAAGGTGCTTATAAAGTATACGTTTATAAGAAAGGATATAAACCCGTTTCTGTAGACGTAGTTGTAAAGAATGATGAGCGGACGAAGCAGAAAGTCATACTAGAACCTTCACAGTTATTTGATGGGAAGATGAACGTAACACAAATGTCAAAAGAGGAAATAGAGAAGGCAGGTATTGATGTCAATCATCCGGATAATCGCCATGTGTATAAGTTTGAACTGCATTTGAAAATAGATAATGAGGATAAAAAAGTTGATTACATCATTAATAATGTAGGGAAGATTATACAAGGTAATTTAAATGTGTCGATTGGTAGTGGTGCAAGTGAGGTTAATGTGTACCCAGTTGTTATTCAAAATGAGCGTTTCCAAGAAAAAGAAGCTCCTCCTGCAGTTGGATATATGGTAGTTCCAGGAAAAGTAAGTTGGTTGAAAGAGTTCTTTAAAGTGGAAGTGATGATTCAAAGTTTTGCGGATGAGCCATTTGAATTAACAAATACAAATATATCGCTAAAGTTACCAGAAGGATTAAGTTTAGCTCCGATTTCCGAAAAACAAAGTGAAACAATCCATTTAGGAGCGATAGGTGGAAATGAGGTTAAGAAAGCTGAGTGGTATATTCGTGGAGATAAAAAAGGTGAATATCATTTAGGTGCTAATTTCTCATCTACATTATACCCGTTTGATGAGCCACTTTCTGCCGAGTTTAAAACAGCTAAGCCAATTGAAGTGTACGGGGAAGATGGAGTGAAGATGCATATTAAAGTAGATAAAAAAGCATATAAAGGTCTTCCATATGTAGTCAAGGTAGGAATTGAAAATAAATCGCCAAACGTTATTTATGATTTACATGTAGAGTTAAATGAAGCGGACAAGAAAAACTTTGTTTATACACCAGGAACAGAGTTGAAGCGAGTTGTTAATTCTATTCAATCAGGGGAAACGGTATGGCTTGATTATTTATTGTTACCTAAAATCTCAGGAGATTTAAATATTGGAAAATCATTCATTAAAAAGGTTGGAGACGGTATAAACATAGAAACTGTTCTTTCAACAATTGATGAATAATTCGATGCGGTTATCTTTATTTTATTTTGAATGCAAAAGGGGAATACGGGATGAAAAATTGGCTTAAAAAAGTAGCGCAATTGAGTATACTGTTTGTACTATTTATAACAGTGATATTTGATGGTGCAATAGCGTATGCTGCTAACGAGGTAAATAAAAAAACAAATCAGTTTAATAGTGCAGCTGAGAATACAAATGAGCTTGTATTCAAGGATGTATCACCTTCTTATTGGGCATATAAAGATATAAAGAGATTAAAAGAGTTAAAGATTGTATCTGGTAAGGGAGACGGGCTATTTGGTCCAGAAGATCGCTTAACGAGAGAACAATTTTTATCGATGGTCGTGCTACAGCAAGGTTATAAGATTGTAAAAGATCAAGAGACGTTTAAAGATGTACCAAAAAGTAAGTGGTCAAATCAGTACGTTGAAACAGCGATAAAAGAAGAAATTATCGAGAAGAAAGAATACGGAGATAACTTTAAGCCAGAGCAAGAAATTTCAAGAGAAGAAATGGCGATTATTATCGCAAAGGTTTTAAAATTAAAAGAGGTAGATGAGGAAATAAAATTTGGAGATAAAGGTGAATTTACGAAAAATCCTAAATTGATAGCTGCATTAGTAAATGCAAAAGTCATTTCAGGATATCCAGACGGAACGTTCAAACCGAAACAAACATTAACGAGAGCGGAGTCGACAGCAGTCATCGTTAAATTACTTGATTATGGATATGTATTTGACGATGTACCACCTTCCTACTGGGCATATAAAGATATAAAGAGATTAAAAGAGTTGAAGATTGTATCTGGTAAGGGGAACGGAATCTTTGGTCCAGAAGATCGCTTAACGAGAGAACAATTTTTAGCTATGATTGTGCTGCAACAAGGCTATAAGATTGTAAAAGATCAAGAGACATTTAAAGATGTACCGAAAAGTAAGTGGTCAAATCAGTACGTCGAAACAGCGATAAAAGAAGGGATTATTGAAAAGAAAGAATACGGAGATAGCTTCAAACCAGAGCAAGAAATTCCAAGGGAAGAAATGGCGATCATTATTGCGAAAGTGTTGAAGTTAAAGGAAGTAAATGAAGAAATAAAATTTGGAGATAAAGGTGAATTTACGAAAAATCCTAAATTAATAGCTGCATTAATTCAAGCAAAAATTATTTCAGGGTATCCAGATGGGACGTTTAAACCGAAACAAACGTTAACGAGAGCGGAGTCGACAGCGGTCGTTAGTAAAGTTATTGATTTTAAGAAAGATGAGCCGACTACTGGGGATGGTGATACCGGTGGCGGTACGGGTAATGGAGGAGACAGTGAAAAAGCAAGTATCGTATACAAAAAGAACGTATATGAAGTGAAAGAACAATATAAAAACGACATAGAACAAATGCAAACAGATACTTTCACGTTCAAAAAGGAAGCAGCAAAATTAAAAGAGTTGAAAAATGATAACATTTTAATTTTGCCACCAATCCCAAATAATCCACTTGGGATTGTTATTAAAATCATCTCTATAACTGATGGGAGTAATGGGGAGAAGGTTGTAAAAGCGGTGCAACCAGAGGCTAAAGAAGTAATTGAAAAAATAGATGTGAAGGAAAAAGTGTCAGTTACAAGAGACAATGCAGAGATTGTTTATTTAGCAGAAGGTGTAACGCTGGAAGAAAAGCAATCAGCTTCTTTAAATCCTTTTCAACAGAAAATTAATGGAGAGGAAGAAAGAAATCAATATGTTTTACAGAGACCAGAGCACTTCTTACAACGTGCCTTTGCTGAATATGATGTTGATAAAAAAGAATTCAGTACGAACACGAATGTTAAAGTAACAGGTAAGGAGTTAGGAATTAATGAGGATCTAAGTTTTGCACTACAAGGTAAAATGAAAATTAAAAATGTAGATGCTGATATCTTATTTAAAGATGCAACTAGTTTGGATGAATTAAAATTTATTCTTAAAGGTGAAGTTGAGAATAACATAAAATACACGTTTGATTACTCTCACTGTGTCGGAGGGAAAGTAGCTTGTAAAAAGAAAGAATCCGAAACTTTAACATTTGAAGAATGGAAAGAAATTATTGACAAAAAAGGTCTCTCACTGAAACCATTTAAAAAATCTTTGTTTATGGTTCGCGTACCACTTCCTGCTGCTCCAGCTATAAGTATAATGTTGGAAGCTTCGCTTGTAGTTAAAGCAGATTTATCAATAGGCGTAGAAGTGGATGTGAAGCAAACAGATTCGTTTGAGGGGGGAATTAAAAACGGCGGAATTGTATTTGAACATAATCAAACAGGCCCTAACCTTAAATTTAAAGGGGAAGCAAAAATTGAGGGAAAAGCAGGTATCGACATTAAAGGCGGTTTAACACTTGCTAATATAATTTTAATAGGGACTAATTTTGAAGCTGGATTGAAATTAGAGGCACTGGCAAGAGCGTCGTGGGGAATAAAAGACGTTGACTCTAGTAATTTAAATACGTTTGAAAGTATTTGTGCAAAAGGGTCACTTGGATATTATATTCAAGCTGGTTTAGAGGCGAGTGTACTTTACGCCGATATTTTTTCTATTAAAAAATCGTTAATAGATAAGAATGGAGAGTTCAAAAAAATAAGCAATTGCGAAAAGTATGATTTACAATCAGCGCAAGATTATTTATTACTTGAAGAGGGAGAAGACACAAATTTAAAAGTAGTAAAAAGAATCTTTGATGAAGATCAATTAACAATGAAAGTAGATAAATTATCGAAGGATCAGGAAATACGAGTATCAAGTAAAAATACTGGTGTAGTAGAAGCAAAACGAAAAGATACAGATAATTTTGTAGTTCATGTGAAACCGAACGCAAAAGAGGACCAGAAAGTAAATTTATTATTTGAGTTAGTAGAAGGCGAAAAAGTAATGGCTGAAATAGAAGTTCCAGTTTATATCGTGAAGCCAACAAAGTTACAAGTAGATCCTGAAAAAACATTTGTGATGAAAAAGCAAAAAGAACAATTGCAAGTACGTTTGGCAATACCTGTGCCGGTAGAAGTAATGAAACAATACGAAACATTAGGATTACCGATTGAACCGTATCGCTATAAAAAAGTAACTCAACCGAACCTACTTACTTTCAAAAGTTCAAAAGATTTCGTTACCGTGAATGAACTTGGAGAAGTGACAGTAAAGGATGATGCAAAAATAGGAGATACGACTGATATTAATATCGCCTATAAAGGATTAACAGGTAAGGTGAGTGCTCAAGTTTCGGGAAGTGAAGAAGATAAGCAAGCACTATCAGGTTTATCTTTACCAAGTGCTCAGCAATTAATATTGGATGCGGAGCAGCACGCAAATAATATTTTACAAGCGGCAGTAAAATCGCCGGAAGAAGAAAAGTTTGAAGACTTACAAAAACAAATGAAAAAGTTTTATGAGCCGAAATTTACAGGGAAGCAGTTTGAAAAAGCTTATAAGTATAATAGACAGTGGATATTAAATCCGTATTATTTATATCCTGTAACGAATGTTTATAATACAG
>NZ_JBFPJI010000504.1:0-1044 GCF_040838205.1 Bacillus sp. S4 | reverse complement strand
ATGATAAACTAATCATATCAAAAAACATATGACGGAGAGATACAATGGATTTTCGACAATTATATTACTTTAAAGAAATTGTGAAACAAGGAAGCATTTCTAAAGCAGCAGAAGTGCTCCATATCGCGCAGCCCCCACTTAGCCAATTATTAAAAAAGCTTGAAACTGATCTTGGCACAACTTTAATTCATCGATATCGTCAAAAATGGGAGCTTACAGCAACAGGTGAAATACTATACCAATATGCCAATCAAATGTTAATACAAATTCAAGATGTAAAGCAGCAAATTCAAGAAATTGAACAAGGTATAGGAGGAACAGTAAGTATCGGTGTATCATCTGCATGTTCGAATATGCTCATTGACTATGTTAGTACGTTTAGAACACAATACCCTAATGTTAAAATAAATATAGTAACTGGAAATTCAGAAGAATTATTAAAAAGACTAGAACAAAGAGAAATTGATGTTGCCTTACTTTTAAGATTGGGAAATAGTGAACAATATGAGATGAAAATATTAAAAAAACAACCAACCGCTGTGATTATTCCATCAAGTTGGGCAACATCGTTTTCATCACAGCATGTGACGATTGAACAGATTGCCCAGTTCCCATTCATTATGCTAGGAGCAATGGAAGGACTCTCCTTCAATGAAGACCTTTTCAAAGTGTTTGATGAACATCAAGTCAAGCCAAATATCATTATCGAGTGTAAAGATATAAGGATGGTTGTAGCACTTGTTAGTAGAGGACTAGGATTATCCGTTATTCCAAGAATGGATTACACATCATCATTTTTAGAACATACAACGCTTTTTGAATTGAAACAATTTGATTTTCATTTAGAGCCTGTAATAGTAAAATTAAAAGACCAAAGAATTTCCAAAGTAGCATCTCAATTTTGGGAAATGGTTGATTAGGAGATATGAACAAAGCAAAAATAGCCTTCAATCAAGTAATATAGACATCTTACGAAAAATTGAGCCGGGATAAAAAAATTCTTTACTTGAGGAAGTTTCAAAACTGACTGTAGCTATATAAATA
>NZ_JBFPJI010000060.1:0-16183 GCF_040838205.1 Bacillus sp. S4 | reverse complement strand
ATTAGGAGAACTCTATATAATCTTACAATAGATATGGATAAAAACACAAAATATATGAAGATTTAAATAAATATTATTTAATCATTAAGGGGCAGCTATAGTATCTACCTGCTTATCATCAATAACTATTTCTTCATTTTCTGTTTCAAGGGTACCGCCCCATCCCCATCAACTTAAGCATTTTATAAAACCACAAAACAAAAAGAACCATAACCCCGCCAATCTGGCAAAGTTATGGTTCATATCATACAAAATAAAAAACCACCAAATATGTATTGGTGGAGACGGTGGGAGTCGAACCCACGTCCAAAAATATCGGCACTTAAGCTTCTACGAGTGTAGTCGATATATTAGCATTTCGCGAACTCTTCGGCCTATCGACAGGCTTCCAAGTTGCTAGTCTGATTGTTCTCTTCCTTCGCCCTCAGACGGCGAACTCCGGCGTAGTCCACTTAGTTTGAGTCCCTTACCCTACCACATGGACGATGGAGGGAGGAACCTTTAGTGCAATTAAGCAGCTAAAGAAAGATTGTTTTGTTTGCCAATTATAGGCTTTGACGTTTTAACGAGGCCGATCCCCTCGACTCGCAACCTAAGCTCGAACTATCCCTGTCGAATCCGTAACGTCCCCATGATAAAAATGGAGCATACGAAGAAATATCGTGATAGCTACTAAGAGCTGTTTTTCAATGTGCAACAATCTTACATAAGTTATTATATCATACGCGCGCCGTTTTACAAATGTAAATATCTGTATTACATCTTTTGACGATCACGGAACACGCGTGCAATTTCACGTTTAGCTTCTTTCTCTTTTAAATCGTGACGCTTATCATATTGCTTCTTACCTTTTGCTAAACCAAGTGCCATTTTCGCAAATCCATTTTTCAAATAGATTCTAACTGGAACTAATGCATATCCTGTTTCTTTTGCATAACCTGCTAGCTTATCAATTTCTTTTTTATGAAGAAGTAACTTCCTTGTACGTAGCGGATCGTGATTGAAACGATTCCCTTGTTCATATGTATTAATATGCATATTATGAACCCATACTTCACCGTTATGTATACGTGCAAACGCATCTTTCAAGTTCACGCGTCCAGCGCGAATCGACTTAATTTCCGTTCCTTGAAGGACAAGCCCTACTTCGTATGTTTCTTCGATGAAATAATCATGAAATGCCTTTTTATTTTGCGCAATAACCTTACCTGTACCTTTTGGCATATAACGTCCCTCCTCTATTTTTACCATTGTAACAAATGTAAACAAAAAGCGAAAGTGGCTCGCTCAGAATGTGAGGTGGATGGAGTTTCTGACCTTGAGACGTTCTTTGCCTCCTGGGAAGAAGCGAAGCCACCGAACATTCTAGCCACTGTAGCTGGATTCCAACAAAAAGCGAAAGTGGCTCGCTCAGAATGTGAGGTGGATGGAGCTTCTGACCTTGAGGCGTTCTTTGCCTCCTGGGAAGAAGCGAAGCCACCTCACATTCTAGCCACTGTAGCTGGATTCAACAAAAAGCGAAAGTGGCTCGCTCAGAATGTGAGGCGAAGCCACTCTTTTCTTACTTGCGCTTTTTCTTTTTCTTCTTGAATCCTGGTACATTTTCAAAGAATCCTTTTTTCTTCTTGCCATTACTATTGCCATTACTATCTTTTTTCCCTGGCTGACTAGCGGATGTGGATGCTGATGCTGATGCTTTTCCTTTTCCTTGGCCACCACGATCAAACTTTCTTCCTGTGCCGCGTTCGCCACCGCGCTCATTACTACGCTCGCTACGTCCACCGCGTTTCTTTCTGCCTGTTCTTGGCTGTTCAATCACAACTGGACGATCTTTGAACTTGCGACGAGGTGTGCCTTTCATGCCAACGATTTCAAAGTCGATTGCTCGCTCGTCTTTATTTACGTTAATAACACGAATTGTAATTTCGTCACCGATGCGGAATACGTTACCTGTACGTTCTCCAATCATCGCAAAATGTTTTTCGTCATAACGGTAGTAATCATCTGTTAAATAGCTAACGTGTACAAGACCTTCAATTGTATTTGGAAGCTCTACGAATAAACCGAAGTTTGTTACAGAGCTAATCATACCGTCATACTCTTCACCGATCTTATCAACCATATACTCTGCTTTTTTCATTTCGTCTGTTTCACGTTCTGCTTCAACAGCGCGGCGTTCCATATTAGAAGAGTGCTCTGCAATCTCAGGTAAGTTTTCACGCCATTTCGCTTGCGTTTCGTTGTCTACTTTACCATTAATGATGTATTCACGAATCAATCTATGAACAATCGTATCTGGGTAACGACGAATTGGCGATGTGAAATGCGTGTAGAACTCAGTTGATAAACCGAAATGTCCTAAGCTGTCCGAATCGTAACGTGCTTGCTTCATAGAACGAAGCATAACTGTTGAAATGACTACTTCTTCTGGCTGACCTTGAACCATTTCAAGAATTTGTTGCAGCGCACGAGGATGTATTTCGTTCGCACGTCCTTTTACTGCATATCCGAAGTTTGTTACAAACTCGAAGAAACGCTCAAGCTTATCTTCTTTCGGATCTTCATGGACACGGTACATAAACGGTACGTTCATCCAATGGAAGTGCTCTGCTACTGTTTCGTTCGCAACAAGCATAAACTCTTCAATTAACTTCTCTGATACAGAACGATCACGCATTACAACATCAGTCGGTTTTCCTTCTTCATCTACTAGTACTTTCGCTTCTTTAAAGTCAAAGTCAATCGCACCGCGGCGCATACGTTTTTCACGTAAAATTTGTGCTAACTGCCCCATTTCTTTAAACATTGGTACTAGCGGCTCGTAACGTTCAATTAGCGCTTCGTCTTCATCTTCTAAAATGCTTCTTACGTCAGCATACGTCATACGCTCTGTCGTTTTAATTACACTTTGGAAAATCTCATGCTTTACAACATCACCTAGATTGTTGATTTCCATTTCACAAGATAGTGTCAGACGGTCTACTTTCGGATTTAATGAACAAATACCGTTTGATAAACGATGCGGAATCATCGGAATTACACGGTCTACAAGATATACACTCGTTGCTCTCTCCGCTGCTTCAACATCAATTGGAGAACCTTCTTGAACGTAATGACTTACATCCGCAATATGAACGCCAAGCTTATGGTTACCGTTCTCAAGCTTCGTTACTGTAACAGCGTCATCTAAGTCTTTCGCATCCGCACCATCAATTGTAACAATCATTTGATCACGTAAATCACGGCGATCTTTTATATCTTCTTCTGAAATCGTTTCTGGTACACTGTTTGCATGTTCCATCACCTCTTCAGGAAATGCTAAAGGTAAATGATGTTTATGAATAACAGATAAAATATCTACTCCTGGGTCATTTTTATGACCTAGAATTTGAATAACTTCACCTTCTGCGCTTAAACGGTTCTCTGGGTAGCCTGTAATTTTCACAACTACTTTATGGCCTTCTACAGCGCCCATAGATGCACTTTTCAAGATGAAAATGTCACTTGTCCAGCGTTTATTATCAGGTATAACAAATCCAAAGTTCTTTGACTCTGTATATGTACCAACTAGTTCCTTCGTTCCACGCTCTAAAATACGAACAATCGCGCCTTCTTGGCGTGATCCACTTGATTGCGCGCTAACACGTGCTAATACTGTATCACCATGAAGTGCGCCATTTAATTCTGTAGGCGGGATGAAAAGATCATCATCTCCTGTTTTCTTCTCTTCTGGAACGACGAACGCAAAACCACGTGCGTGCCCAATTAATTTACCGCGTACTAAATTCATTTTTTCTGGAAGACCGTAGCGGTTACTACGTGTGCGGATAACAAGCCCCTTCTCTTCCATCATTACAAGTGCCTTTACGAAATCTTTAAAGCCCTCAGAGCCTTCGATTCCAAATGCAGCTTCTAATTCTTGTATCGTTAACGGTTTATACGCTTCTTCCCTCATAAATAATAACAACTTATCAATATGTTCTTGCATGATTTCTTCCAAGCAGAAATACCTCCTTTAAACCCTTATATTATTTAGTGTATCCGAAAGATGGGGGATGTATAAAGTGAAACTTTAATCATCTCCCAATGATTTTTTACAGCTTTCATAAAGTGTAACTTTAATCAGTGGGGTTTTGTCCCTTCCCACTGATTATTAGCCCACACCAATTGGGATAATAAATTCCCTTATGAAAAAAAGAGGCAACTAGATCTTACCAATCTAGTTGCTCCAAGAAGTTATATACATCCTCATGTAGCACATCACGTTCTTTATCAAGTGTAATGACATGCGTAGAGTCTTCATACCATTTAATGTCTTTTAACGTAGATTCTACACCGTTATAAATAATGTTAGCACTATCTGTATTAATCATCTCATCATGACGTGCTTGTACAACGAATGTTGGAGCATAAATCATATCAACATTATTGCGTACGTCACGAATCAACTCCTGTAATGCTTTTAATGTATTCATTGGTGTCTGTTTAAATTCAAACATTTCCTGCTCAATTCGTTCTGGTGATTTTTGCTCACGCTTTTTATATTCGCGGGCATATGCCAATATACCTTGGTACATAATTTCTTCACTTTTAATGTACATCGGTGCACACATTGGTACAACACCTAAAATCGGTAATGTATAAGCAAGTTTTAATGAGAATACTCCGCCTAATGATAATCCAACCGCAGCTATTTTCTCGTAACCTTGATCTTTTAAATGCTGGTAGGCATTCATTACATCTTTCCACCAGTCTTCAGGGCCTGTATGAACAAGCTCTTGTGGTGGTACGCCGTGTCCTTTATAAATTGGCGCATGACAAGTATAGCCTTTCTTCTCTAAGAAACGCCCTAGCATGCGTACGTCAGCTGAGTTCCCTGTGAATCCATGTAATAATAAAACAGCGCGGTCTCCACCTTCAAATGTAAATGGTTTCGGAGATGCTAATTTCATCATGTACTTCTCCTCTTTCTCTTCTGTAATCTAGTCGTATTCTTTCTATATCTTAGTGTACCATATTTATAATTCTATAATCTAATTAGAAACTTTTTTTGAATAACAAATCAAAAAAAGAAGAACCATTAGCATAATCCGCTAACGCTTCTTCTTTTAATTTTATAAGTTTAAGTACGTAACAGCAATTGTTAGTACAAAGAACAACACAGCTAAAACAACTGTAACACGGTTTAATACCGCTTCAATTCCACGTGCTTTTTGCTTACCAAATAATTGCTCTGCACCGCCTGAAATTGCACCTGAAAGGCCTGAGCTATTACTAGACTGCATAAGTACCATAACAATCATTAAAATCGATACAATAATAAGTAAAACAGATAATAACGTATGCACTTGGCGTACCTCCTACAAAGATTCAGTTATTTTAAATGTAGCATAAATCCTATAGAAAAGCGAGAGCTATAGAATCGCTCTCGCTTTTCTTCTATTACATAAACACCATTGCGAATAACGGTCCAAGCAAACATGTCAAAATTGCTGTTAATGTCATTGTTACCGATCCAATAACACCTTCATGCTCATTATTTTTCATCGCTCTCATAACACCCATAATATGAGATGCACATCCAAAGCCAATCCCTTTACCAACTGAGTTTGTAACGCGGCTCCATTTTAATAAAATTGGTCCTGAAATCGTTCCAGTAATCCCTGCGATAACGACGAAGGCCGCTGTTAAGGACGGGACACCACCAACTTGTTCAGATACACTCATCGCAACTGGCATTGTCACTGATTTTGGTAAAGAAGATAAAATTAAGCTTTTATCTGTTCCCATAAGTGTGGCGATAGCCAAATCACTTGCAATAGCAACTGTTGTACCTACTAATACCCCACCAGCAATTGGTACAACATATTTTTGCAGAACATGACGTTGTTTATAGAGCGGGATTGCAAATGCTACAACACCTGGTCCGAGTAACTTCGCAATCCAGCCACCACCACTTTCCATATAATTTTGATATGGTATATCAAGCATTATAAATAAGAAAGCCATTAATCCCGTTGCAACAAGCATTGGAATGGTAAATGGTGTTGGAAATAATTTGTAGATTTTTTTAGATAATTGATATAATAGCACCGTAAAAAGAACCCAACCGATTCCGATTAATATTTGGCTCATTGTGTCTCTTTTTCCTTTCTATTCGCAAGATATTGTCCTGTATGCCCTGCGACAATAATAATTAAAAACGTACTCGCTACAACTGTAATGAAAAGAGAAATTCCTTTACTCATAAAAAAAGCACCGTAATTCATTAAGCCAAGCGTTGGCGGAATTAATAAAAACGGCATAATAGCAACGAGTGTTTCTGCTCCTAAATCAAACCATTTCACTGGAAGTACTTTTAGGCTAAGAAAAACAAGCAGGAGGAACATCCCAATCAAACTTCCTGGAATCGGAATATTCAACATTTCTTGCACCCAATTTCCAACCATATAAAATACATAAAGAGCAGAAATTTGGACAAGAATCTTTGTAAGTTTCATGTTCATCATCCCTCATGTTTATACGATCTTCTGTTAATATCCTTATCATAGTATAAATTGTAAAAACCTGCAATTTATCAAATCAACAACGAAAATCCACTATATTATACGCTTACACCCTTGATATGACTGCGTTTCTGCATATAATTTATGTCAAAAACCTTGACCTAATATACAAAGTTTATATATTCTGAATTTTGATGGGTATTATTTCAATAAAATAAAATCTTTCACTCCATTTTTCTTCTGCCTTCTCTCTAGCACACATATATATAGATAGGTGGTGAACATATGTCTAAAAAAGTTCTTATTTTTTTTGATCCTGGAATCGACGATACGATAGCCCTCCTCCTCGCATTCTTTATCGATGAAATTGAAATTGTTGGGATTGTCACCGATTACGGCAATGTTCCAAAAGAAATAGCCGTACAAAATGCTCATTTCCTTAAACAAAAATCAAGAAATAAAGATATGAAAATATTTGGTGGTTCAGACCGTCCTCTCAATGGAGGTCCTCCCGCTTTTTTTACCAATATTCACGGTAAAGAAGGGTTAGGGCCAATCATCCCAAATGAAAAGTTACAAAACGGAGAAATGGAGAATTTCTTTGAAGTTATCCCTCTTATCGAGCAGTATAAAGACGAACTAGTCATTGTAAGTTTAGGACGACTCACTTCCCTAGCTGTTTTATTTATTTTATGTAAAAACTTAATGCAGCAAATTGCTATCGATTTTGATTATAATCTCTTCTTTAAATATTTCATGTCACTTATGACGGACGAACAATTTTAGCATAAAAAAACAGACCGTGATTTCTCACGGTCTGTCGTTATTTCCTACAATTATCGTTTGATATTGTAGAAAGATTGTAAACCAGCGTAAACAGCGATTTCGCCTAGCTCGTCTTCGATACGTAATAATTGGTTGTACTTAGCAATACGGTCAGTACGGCTCATAGAACCAGTTTTGATTTGGCCAGCGTTAGTTGCAACTGCGATGTCAGCGATTGTAGCATCTTCAGTTTCACCAGAACGGTGAGATACAACTGCTGTGTAACCAGCACGTTTAGCCATTTCGATTGCTTCGAAAGTCTCAGTTAAAGTACCGATTTGGTTAACTTTAATTAAGATTGAGTTAGAGATACCTTTTTCGATACCTTCAGCAAGTTTTTGAGTGTTAGTTACGAATAAATCGTCACCAACTAATTGTACTTTATCACCGATACGCTCAGTTAATAATTTGTGACCATCCCAGTCGTTTTCGTCTAGACCATCTTCAATAGAGATGATTGGGAAGTCTTTGCAAAGCTCTTCGTAGAAATCAACCATTTCTGCAGAAGTTAAGCCAGTACGGCCTTCGCCTGCAAGGTCATATTTACCAGTTTCTTTGTTGTAGAACTCAGAAGAAGCAACGTCCATTCCTAAGAATACGTTCTCTCCAGCTTTGTAACCAGCTTTTTCGATAGCTTCGATGATTACTTCTAATGCTTCACGATTAGAACCAAGGTTTGGAGCGAATCCACCTTCGTCACCTACTGCAGTGTTAAGACCTTTGTCATGTAATACAGCTTTAAGTGCATGGAATACTTCAGCACCCATACGGATTGATTCTTTGAATGTTGGAGCACCAACTGGTAAGATCATGAACTCTTGGAAATCAACGTTGTTATCAGCGTGAGAACCACCGTTGATGATGTTCATCATTGGAGTTGGTAATTGTTTTGCATTGAATCCACCAAGGTAACGGTATAATGGAAGACCTACGAAGTCAGCTGCTGCGTGAGCTACTGCCATAGATACACCAAGGATAGCGTTAGCGCCTAGTTTACCTTTGTTTGGAGTGCCATCTAATTCGATCATAGCACGGTCGATACCAGCTTGGTCAGTTACGTCGAAACCAACGATTTCTGGAGCGATTGCTTCGTTAACGTTGTTTACTGCGTTCATAACACCTTTACCAAGGTAACGAGATTTGTCACCGTCACGTAATTCTACTGCTTCGTGCTCACCAGTAGATGCACCACTTGGTACGATAGCGCGTCCGAATGCGCCGCTTTCTGTGTAAACTTCTACTTCTACAGTTGGGTTACCACGAGAGTCAAGGACTTCGCGAGCATAAACATCAATAATTGTTGACATAATAAATTCTCTCCTTTTTATATAAGCAAATTATTTAATAATTGTTTTACCTGTCATTTCTTTCGGTTGTTCCACATTTAAAAGTGTAAGCATTGTTGGGGCGATATCTCCTAAAATACCACCTTCACGAAGCTCTACATCATTTTTTGTAACGATGAAAGGAACCGGGTTAGTTGTATGAGCTGTCATTGGTCCACCCTCAGCAGTTAACTCCTGATCGGCATTACCATGGTCAGCAGTAATAAGTGCTACACCATCTTTTGCAAGAATCGCTTCTACAACTTTTCCTAAACATTCGTCAGTTGCTTCTACTGCTTTAATTGTTGGTTCCATCATCCCAGAATGGCCAACCATATCACAGTTTGCAAAGTTAAGAATGATAACATCATGTTTATCATTTTCGATGTCATTTACTAAAGCGTCCGTTACTTCATAAATGCTCATTTCAGGTTTCAAGTCATACGTTGCAACCTTCGGTGAGTTAATTAAAATACGCTCTTCTCCTGGGAATTCAGCCTCACGACCACCGCTAAAGAAGAATGTAACGTGCGGATACTTTTCAGTTTCCGCGATGCGAAGTTGCTTTAATCCCGCTTGCGCAACAACTTCACCTAATGTGTTATCAAGGTTCATTGGCTTGAATGCCACGTAACCATCTACAGTTTCACTGAAATGTGTCATACAAACGAATTCAGGAATGTGAGGTACTTTTTCACCACGATCGAACTCACGGAAGTCTTCGTTTGTAAATACACGAGCAATTTGAATTGCACGGTCTGGACGGAAGTTATAGAAGATAACTGCATCATCATTATTGATTGTTGCAACTGGCGTGTCATCTTCGTTAACAATTACAGACGGCAATACGAATTCATCATGAATACCATTTGCATAAGAGTCTTCTACACACTCTTCTGCTGATTTATAAGTAGGGCCTTCACCATTCACCATAGCACGGTAACATTTTTCTACGCGATCCCAACGCTTGTCACGGTCCATGGAGTAATAACGACCAGAGATAGTCGCGAATTGTCCTACTCCTGTTTCTTTAATTACTTCATTTGTTGCATCGATATAACCTTTTGCTGTTTGTGGTCCAACATCGCGGCCATCTAAGAATGCATGGATATATACTTTCTCCACGCCTTCTTTTGCTGCTAAGCGAAGAAGAGCAAACATATGGTTCATGTGACTATGCACACCACCATCAGAAAGTAAACCGAATAAATGAAGAGCAGTACCTTTTTCTTTCACGCTTTTAATTGCATTTTGGAAAGTTTCGTTCTGATCGAACTCACCCTCACGAATTGCAACGTTTACGCGTGTTAAGCTTTGATATACGATGCGGCCTGCACCGATATTTAAGTGACCAACCTCAGAGTTACCCATTTGACCTGCTGGAAGACCTACTTCCTCACCACAAGCTGTAAGCGTTGTGTGAGGGAATTTGTTCCAGTAACCATCAAAATTAGGTTTCTTAGCTTGTGCTACAGCATTCCCGTAAGTTTCTTCACGTAGTCCGAAACCATCAAGAATGATTAAAGCTGTTGGCTTTCTCATTTTACCGCCCCCAGAAGACCTAAGAACGAAGCAGGCTCTAAGCTAGCACCGCCAACTAAAGCGCCGTCGATGTCAGATTGTGCCATATACTCTTTAATGTTTTCTGGTTTTACGCTACCGCCGTATTGAATACGAACAGCTTCTGCAGCTTCTGGAGAAACAGCTTCTGCAACAACTTTACGGATGTGCGCACATACTTCATTTGCATCTGCAGAAGAAGAAGATTTACCTGTACCGATAGCCCAGATTGGCTCATAAGCGATAACAGTTACTTTAACTTGCTCTTCTGTTAAACCTGCAAGTGCTTTTGTCACTTGACCTGCTACTAGATCAAATGTTTTTCCGCTTTCGCGCTCTTCTAAAGTCTCACCACAACAAACGATTGGTGTTAAACCATGTTCAAATGCTGCAAGAGTCTTTTTGTTTACTGACTCGTCTGTTTCAGCAAACATTTCACGACGCTCAGAGTGGCCAAGTACTACGTAGCCTACTTTTAAGTCGCTAAGTGCTACTGGGCTAATTTCGCCAGTGAATGCACCATTTTTTTCGAAGTGCATGTTTTGTGCACCTACTTGTAAGTCAGTTCCTTCAGCCTTTGCTACTAAGCGCTCTAAGAATAGAGCTGGCGAACAAACTACTGCATCAACAGCTGAAGCTGCTGGGATTTGACCTTTAACTTCCTCTACGAAGCTAACTGCTTCAGCTAGAGTTTTATTCATTTTCCAGTTACCTGCGATAATTGGTTTACGCATGCTTTGCACCGTCCTTTTTCTTTGGCTGCTACTTATTTGTCGTTAAGACAAACTACACCTGGAAGTTCTTTACCTTCCATGAATTCTAATGACGCACCGCCGCCAGTAGAAATGTGGCTCATTTTATCAGCCATACCGAATTTTTCAACAGCTGCTGCAGAGTCACCACCGCCGATAACAGAGTATGTACCTTCTGCATCTGCTAATGCTTGTCCTACTGCTTTTGTACCTTCTGCGAATGGAGTCATTTCGAATACACCCATTGGTCCATTCCATACAACAAGCTTAGAATTTTTAATTACATCTGCATAAATTTCACGTGTTTTAGGACCGATGTCCACGCCTTCCCAAGTAGAAGGAATAGAGTCGATACCAACAATTTGAGTTGTTGCAGTTTCAGAGAATTCCTCAGTGATTACAACATCAACTGGCATGTAGAAGTTTACGCCTTTTTCTTTTGCAAGTTGCATAAATTCTTTAGCTAGTTCAATTTTGTCGTTTTCACATAGAGATAGACCAATTTCATGACCTAAAGCTTTAACGAATGTATAAGCAAGTCCGCCACCGATGATTAAGTTATCTACTTTGTCTAATAGATGACGAATTACACCGATTTTATCTTTTACTTTCGCACCACCAATGATAGCTGTGAATGGACGTTCTGGGTTAGAAAGTGCTTTACCTAATACATCTAACTCTTTTTCCATTAATAATCCAGATACTGCTGGTAGGTAGTCTGCGATTCCTGCTGTAGAAGCGTGAGCACGGTGAGCTGCACCGAATGCATCGTTTACGAAAATATCAGCAAGAGCTGCAAATTCTTTCGCAAGTTCTGCATCGTTCTTTTCTTCGCCCGCATAGAAACGTACGTTTTCAAGAACTACTACGTCGCCTTCGTTCATTGCTGCAACCATTTCTTGTGCAACTGGTCCGAATGCTTCGTCCGCTTTTTTAACATCTTTACCAAGAAGCTCGCCTAAACGTGCTGCTACTGGAGTAAGACGTAATTCTTCTACTGCTTGACCTTTTGGACGTCCTAAATGACTTGCTAAAATTACTTTCGCACCTTGCTCTACTAAATATTGAATTGTAGGAAGAGCTGCACGGATACGAGTTTCATCTGTAATTTTGCCTTCTTTCATAGGTACGTTGAAATCAACGCGGCAAAATACACGCTTACCTTTTAAATCTACGTCACGAATTGATTTTTTGTTCATTGGATTTCCCTCCGACTACTAGTTAGGATTGACAAAACCCATTCAAAAGCTTATCACATTTGCTTCTAAAACGAAAGAAGAGAGAGAGGGAACAAACCCTCTCCCTCGTTTTGTCATTGATTGCTTATATACTTAAGAATTAAAGACCTTTAGAAGTCATGTATGCAGCTAGGTCTACTACGCGGTTAGAGTAACCAGTTTCGTTATCGTACCAAGAAAGTACTTTAACCATGTTACCTTCCATTACCATTGTAGATAATGCATCGATTGTAGAAGAATCTGTGCAACCGTTATAGTCGATAGATACTAATGGCTCTTCGCTGTATCCAAGGATACCTTTTAATTCGCCTTCAGAAGCTGCTTTGAATGCTGCATTTACTTCTTCAACTGTTACTTCTTTGTCAAGTTCAACAACTAAGTCAACTAGAGAAACGTTAGCAGTTGGAACACGTACAGCGCCACCGTTTAATTTACCTTTAAGTTCTGGTAATACTAATGCTACAGCTTTAGCAGCACCAGTAGATGTTGGGATCATGTTTTCAGCTGCTGCACGAGCACGACGTAAATCTTTGTGTGGTAAGTCTAAGATTTGTTGGTCGTTAGTGTAAGAGTGAATTGTTGTCATCATTCCGCGTTTTACGCCGAATTTTTCGTTTAATACTTTAGCGAATGGAGCTAGACAGTTTGTAGTACAAGAAGCATTAGATACTACGTTGTGGTTAGCTGCATCGTATTCTTCGTGGTTAACACCCATAACTACAGTGATATCTTCGTCAGAAGCTGGAGCTGAGATGATAACTTTCTTAACTGATCCACCTAAGTGTTTCTCAGCGTCTGATTTTTTAGTGAAACGGCCAGTAGATTCTACTACTACTTCTACTCCGTAGTCGTTCCATGGTAATTGAGCTGGGTCACGCTCAGCGATAACTTTAATTTCTTTACCGTTAACAATGATGCTGTTTTCGTTAGCAGATACTTCTGCATTTAAAGTTCCGTGAACTGTATCATATTTTAAAAGGTGAGCTAATGTTTTAGCATCTGTTAAGTCGTTGATTGCTACTACTTCTACCTCAGAGTTGTTAAGAGCTGCGCGGAATACGTTACGTCCGATACGTCCAAATCCATTAATACCAATTTTAGTCATTTAAATTTCCTCCTTGGGGGATTATATTAAAGGGTATTACCCTTTGTTAATTGTTTTGCTGCACCTTCATCTGTAATTAGAATTGAAGTGTGCCCTTGCTTTATTACAGCCTGTATTGCTTTTGCTTTTGAAGAACCTCCAGCGACTGCGACAACGTGAGATACATGTTGTAAATCTTCAAGTTGCATACCAACTGTTCTTACTTTATGAACAACATTTCCTTGTTCATTAAAGTAGTAACCGAAAGCTTCACCAACTGCTTCGCTTGCCTGAATCTTTAACCAATCTGCTTCTGAAGTATTTCTGCGACGTGCCATTGTTAACGCATCACCGATTCCATGAATGACGATATTGGAAGATCGAATCAACTCAAGAACTTCTTTCACGGAGGGCTCTGTTACAATAGATGCATATGCTTCGCTACTAACGTGATCTGGAACATACAATAAGCGATAATTACTCATCGTATTTTGTGCCATTTTGGCGCAAATGGTATTGGCTTCTAACTCAACACCTTCTCCAATTCCACCACGTGCTGGGACAAATAGCATATGTAAATCCTTGCAATCAAGTTGCATCATGTCCGCAGCAGCAGCTAGCGTACTTCCTCCAGCCACAGCAACGATATTATTCACTGTCAGACGGTCTTTTATACAAGTCACACAAGCACGGCCCATCTCCAGTTTGACCCAAGGTGATTCATCACTATCACCAGGGACAACGAAAACTTCATCCAAGTCTAATGTTTCCTTAAGTTGTTTTTCTAAAACCTTTAACCCGGAAATTTCTTTCATAAAGTCTTCCAAAGCAAGAACTAAAGCTGTTCCTTCTTCTGTCAAAGTCATTCCAGAAGAAGCGACGTGAACTAAGTTTTGTTCTTTCAAAACTTGAACTTCACTTCGCAATACTCGTTCTGTCATACCGAGACTTGCAGATAAGTTTCTTCTTCCAATCGGCTGCATAAGCCTAATGTACTGAAGCACTTGCATTCTCGTTTGCATAACAGGTAGCAGATCAGGTAATAATTTTTTTGTGTTCTGAATCCATGAGCGCATATCTTTTCTCCTCACTACATCGGTTCATTTTCCTTTGTGGTCACTTTATGTCCCGTAGTGACATTTTGCGTCCCACTTAGGTAAAAAAAATAATCCCTGCTACGTGTATTATTGTAACAGGAGACAGAAACTTATTCAACTCTTAACTGCATTGTTTATATAGTTTATTATGACACCTTTGTGAATGTTACCATATTCTACCTGTATTCCGCCTATTTCTACAACAGGAATCATTAGATGGTATTTCTCTAAAAGGTCATTATCTTCATATATATCTATTTCCTCAATTTGAAAAGAATATTCATATTGTACTTCCTTTAAAACTTGTTTCGCCTTTTCACAAAGACCACAATCTTTTTTTGTATATAGTACAACTTTCATCTTCTTCACCTATCCAATTGTTTTTCTTAGAGACGAAGCAGGAATATGCATTTGTTCTCTATATTTCGCAACCGTTCTGCGAGAAATAACGATCTCATGCTCTTCTTCTAATAATTTTGAAATCTTTTGATCCGAAAGTGGCTTTTTCTTATTTTCTGCTCCAACAAGCGTTTGAATGAATTGTTTCACACGCTTTGTAGAAACCGCCTCATCTTCCGTCGTAGAAATAGAATTACTAAAGAACGATTTCATCTCAAATAAACCATGCGGCGTTTGCACATATTTATTACGCGTTGCACGACTAATTGTAGACTCATGCACACCTAACTCTTCCGCCACCTCTTTTAAAGCAAGTGGTTTTAAATACGCTGGACCTTTCCAGAAGAAATCATGCTGTTTTTCCATAATAATATTCATCACTTGTAAGAGTGTTTGTTTTCTCTGTTTCAAACTGCGCATAATCCATTGCACATGTTGATACTTTTCAGATACATATGAAGCAACTTCACTCTCACTATTATTTAGTAACGCACTATACTCAGAGTGAATCTCAATTCTCGGCATATTCCGTTCGTTCATTTGTAAAACGAGACGATCGCCATCTTTTTTTACCGCCATATCAGGCACAATATAAAGTGGTTTATCAGAAGAAAATGCAAGACCTGGTTTCGGCTGTAATGATGTAATACAGTTCACCGCATCCTGTAATTCCTCGTTAGTACACTTCAACACTTGAACGAGCTTTCGCCAATCTTTCTTAACGAAATAATTAAAATAATCATCTATAATTTCTTCCGCTAAACCATTTCTTCTTTGTAAGCGCTTCAATTGGATTGATAGACATTCCTGAATATTACGCGCACCTACCCCTGCTGGCTCTAACGATTGAACAAGCTCCACAGAACGGTCCACTACATCAATTGGCGCAGAAAGAAGCTCTGATAACTCTTCATTTGTTTCTTGTAAATAGCCATTTCCATCCATGTTCATAATAATGAAAGAAGCTGCTTTTCGCTCTTCTTCATCTATTTTATAATACTGTAGTTGATTTAATAAATGTTGCTGAATCGTTGTAGAATCCACACTGTAGATTTCCATTTGATTCTCGACTTGTTTGCCGGTACTTTTACTTGTGTTAGAGCTCTTTTTCTTCTCCCTCTCGAAACCACCTAACTCAATAAGGGGATTCTCTAACGATTGCTCATATAAAAACTCCGATAATTCTTGTACATTATACTGGAGCATTGTAATCGCTTGCCTTAACTCTTGTGTCATTGCCAAACGTAAGCTTTGTTCTTGTAAAAGACTTGCCTTCAAACTAATCTCCCCCTTGTTTCTATTGTACAATAAGTTTGGTAAAAGGAGAATCCTATCGCAGACACCCATTCCAAAATATTATTAATTTATATGTATTAATGAGATTTACATCTTACAAC
>NZ_JBFPJI010000059.1:0-16342 GCF_040838205.1 Bacillus sp. S4 | reverse complement strand
GGTAATAGTTATGGAGGTTCTAGATGTTAAGTCAAAATAGTAAAAGTAATAAATTTGAAAATTTTCTACTAATCTTTATTTTGTTGCAACCAATTTTAGATTTGCTCACAGCATTTTGTATAATGGTTTTAAAAATTGATACGACCATTGGAGTTATTGCACGTTTATTTGTTATGTTTCTAGGTGGAATATATATTTTAATTCAAACAAAGAAAAAAGGAAGTATAAAATATATAGCATATATAATCTTAGTTGGAATAGTTTTCACTATCGGATTGATCAATAATAAATTTACAAAGGATCCGATGGCGCTAACAGAGGAAATTAAATTTATAGCAAAAGCGTTATACCCGTTTGTTATGCTTACTTGTTATGTGTTTGTTTTTAAATCTTTAAAAGAAAAAAGACATTCAAAAATGCGTGACTATGTTACGTATGCATCATTGATAATAGGAATAGTAATGGTAGTGTCGATTGCGACAGGAACAGATTATAATAACTATGAATGGTTAAAGCTGGGATCGCGTGGTTGGTTTTATGCAGGGAATGAACTAGGCTCTACTTTAGCAATCATGTGTCCAATTGTTATTTTATATTCAATTGAAAAAACAAAAAGTATTGGTAAATTTTATTATTGGATTCCTTCAATTTTAATTATTTTTTCATTGTTTGCAGTTGGTACAAAGGTGGGCATAGGGGCAATTTATGCAACAATGGCTGTCGCGTTTGTTATGTGCTTTATCCAGGCATTTAGACAAAGTGAAAAAGGAAAGAAAAAGGTATATTTACTAAATGGTTGTATTGCAATAACTGTTTTGGTAGGAGTAATGGCTTATACACCTTTTTCACCATTTTTAAAAAACATGGGAATTCATGTCCAAATAATTGAAGAAAAACAGAGTGCAAAAAAGGAAGAGAAGAAGAAAGAATCGGAGAAAGTTAAAGAGCATAAACCTCCTGTTACAGAGAAAGAAAAAGAGAAAGAAAAGGTAGCGGAAAAGAAAGAAGAAACACAAGCTATTATTTTCAGTGGGCGTCAATTATTTGAACAAATGTATAAAGATTTCTATAAGGAAGCCCCAATGTCTCAAAAATTATTAGGAATGGGTTATGCTGGTAACTATAAAGAAGAGCCGAAATTAATTGAGCGCGATTTCCACGATTGGTTTTATTCTTTCGGAATCATAGGATTTGTTTTACTTATCATTCCGTTCCTATACTTTGGTATTAAATTTATTGTATGTGTATTTACTAAATTTAAACAAATATTCACAGTGAAATATGCAATGGTGACTATGGCAATACTTCTCGGATTAGGTATTTCATTTATGGCTGGTCATATTTTAATGGCACCTGGAGTGAGTTTCTACTTAGTGTTAATCATGGCATACTTAATAGTTGACTTGGAAATTGAATGATAGAAAAATAAAAGCTAGCATATGTTAGCTTTTATTTTTGTTATAGTAAATTAAAAAGGAAAATGGGGGATGTAAGAAATGAAAGTGTTGCATATTAATGCTGGTGCAGAAGAAGGTGGGGGAAAAACACATATTATTTCACTTTTATCGCAGTTCCCGAAAAAAGAAGTGGAATTAATGGTATTTGAAGAAGGGGCAATTGCTAGAGAAGCGAGGGACCTTGGTATTCAGGTACATGTTTTTACTCAATCATCTCGGTACGACCTATCAATTCTTTCAAAAATAAAATCATTTATTAATGAGAATCAATTTGACATTGTGCATACACACGGCGCACGAGCGAATTTCTATCTCTCCCTCTTGAAAAAAGGTATAAAAGCGAAATGGATAATGACTGTCCACAGTAATCCAACTTTGGATTTTATGAAGAGGGGATTAAAAGGATGGGCATTTACGAAGTTGAATTTACGTTCTTTCAAGAAGGTAGATTTGTTTTTTGCAATTACAGAAAACTTTAAGGAAAATATTATAAAACTTGGTGTGCCAGAAGAGAAAATTTGTACAGTTTATAATGGAATTGAGTATGATAATATTCCGGTAAAACCTTATGATAAGAGTGAATTTGGCATTGATGAAGGAGTATTTACAGCCATTCAAGTAGCTCGTCTGCATCCTGTTAAAGGTCATAACATTTTATTTGAAGCACTACAAAAAATTAAAATTTCAAATATAAAAGTACTTTTACTGGGTGATGGACCTATAGAAGCAGAGTTAAAGGCAATGGTGAAACAAAAAGGCTTAGAGGATAAGGTGATTTTTCTAGGTTTTCGTACAGATTCAAAAGAGTTATATGCATCTGCACACATTAATTTGTTAAGCTCTTATAGTGAAAGTTTCCCTCTTGTTTTATTAGAAGCTGCAAATCAACGCTTAACATCTATTGCAACAAACGTGGGTGATATGAGAGAGTTAATAGTTGATGATACGTATGGATGGATTGTACCGATTGGTGATGCGGATTCATTAGCAAGCGCATTAGAAAATGCTTATGAAAAATGGTTGAATGGTGAATTAGAAGCGATGGGAAATCGTTTATATAATCACGCATCTACTCATTTCTCGCTAAAGAATTTGTATGAAGATACTTATAATGCATATAAAAAACTTTTACTGAAATAGAGAGGATAGTTAAATATGGAAGTACAAACGGTTGATATTCTAGGTGTTCCTTTCTCTACAATGACAATGGATGAAACGATCCAACATTTAAAGAAGCAACTAGAATTAGAGCAAGCTCATACTTTTCAGGTGGTAACAGCAAATCCTGAAATTGTTATGTGCGCAAAAAAGGATGAAAAATTCCATAAAATATTATTAAATACAGATTTAATTACACCTGATGGTATTGGGGTTGTAAAAGCAAGTGGTATGCTTGGTACACCTTTAAAAGAGCGGGTAGCGGGATTTGATTTAATGAGCAATTTATTTGCAAAGTTATCAGAAGAGAATAAATCAGTATCTGTTTTCTTATTAGGTGCAAAACCACATGTTGTACAAGCCGCGGCTAATCATTTAACGAAGACATATTCGGCTGCATCTATCGTGGGTACACAAGATGGATATTTTAAACAAGAAGAAGAAGAGAATATTGTTTCACGTATTCAAGAGGCAAAACCAGACCTATTACTTGTTGCACTTGGCTTCCCAAGGCAAGAAAACTTTATCCAAAACAATAAGCATCGTTTAGAAACGAAAATGGCTGTTGGAGTAGGCGGTAGTTTAGATGTGTGGGCTGGAGAGGTAAAGCGTGCACCAAAATGGATACAAGCTATTCATTTAGAGTGGTTTTACAGATTATGTAGTAATCCAACACGCTGGCGTCGTCAGTTAGTACTAGCCGAGTTTTTAAAAGAAGTAATGCGTTCAAAAAAGTAGCGGAACATCGCTACTTTTTTTATTTGTTTATTTTTGATAAATATTTTACTTTTTGGGAATGATGAAGGAGAATTTTTTATACGAAAGTATTTTACTTATGCAATACACACATGTAAAATGATGTGTAAAGACACCTGTGTAAGGAGGACTTCTTGTGAGCAAGGTAAAAGAAATTTCGAAGCGAAAGCTACTTGGTATAGCTGGACTTGGCTGGCTATTTGACGCAATGGATGTTGGAATGCTTTCATTTGTAATAGTGGCGTTGCAAAAAGAGTGGGGATTAAGTACTCAAGAGATGGGTTGGATAGGTAGTATTAACTCAATTGGTATGGCTGTAGGGGCGCTCGTTTTTGGGATACTATCAGATAAAATAGGACGGAAATCGGTCTTTATTATTACATTATTACTATTTTCTATTGGTAGTGGCTTAACGGCTTTAACGACGACACTCGCGATGTTCCTCGTTTTACGCTTTTTAATTGGTATGGGACTTGGCGGGGAACTTCCAGTTGCATCTACCCTTGTATCGGAGAGTGTTGAAGCGCACGAACGTGGGAAAATAGTTGTACTATTAGAAAGCTTTTGGGCTGGTGGTTGGTTAATCGCAGCTCTTATCTCATATTTTGTTATTCCTAAATACGGTTGGGAAGTTGCTATGGTATTAAGTGCAGTTCCAGCGTTATATGCTTTATATTTAAGATGGAATTTACCCGATTCTCCAAGGTTCCAAAAGGTTGAAAAAAGGCCATCTGTTATTGAAAATATAAAATCGGTTTGGTCTGGAGAATATCGTAAAGCAACAATTATGTTATGGATTCTATGGTTTTGTGTTGTCTTTTCCTATTATGGAATGTTCCTTTGGTTACCTAGTGTAATGGTACTGAAAGGCTTTAGTTTAATAAAAAGTTTTCAGTACGTACTCATTATGACTTTAGCTCAACTTCCAGGATATTTCACAGCTGCATGGTTTATTGAACGTCTTGGTCGCAAATTTGTATTGGTTACGTATTTAATTGGTACAGCATGTAGTGCTTATGTGTTCGGAATTGCGGATTCATTAACAGCATTAATAGTGGCGGGTATGTTACTATCCTTCTTTAATTTAGGTGCTTGGGGTGCATTATACGCTTATACACCGGAACAGTATCCAACAACTATTCGTGGTACAGGTGCAGGAATGGCAGCGGCATTTGGACGTATTGGTGGTATTCTTGGACCACTATTAGTAGGGTATTTAGTTGCTTCACAAGCGTCACTATCGCTAATATTTACGATTTTCTGTGGATCAATTTTAATTGGGGCACTTGCTGTAGTTATACTTGGTCAAGAAACGAAACAGAGGGAATTAGTATAAAGTGAAACTTTAATCAGTGGGTGTTTTATCCATCAACCATTGATTGTTAGTCCGCACCAATCGGGATAAAAGAAAAGGGGAACCAAAGTGGTTTCCTTTTTTCTGTTTTTTTAGATAAATAATGGTATAGTAAGAAAAAGGGATTGTTTCTTACTAAAGCGAATGTATACAACAAGACATACGGACAAAGGAATTAGGTGGCTGGATAAATGAAAATCTTACTTATCATGGAAGAAACAGAAGAGCGAAGAAAATTAGTTGAGAACTTTACTGAAAATATTCGAAATGTAGAATGTTTTGAAGCGGAAACTGGAACAGAATCTTTGCTAATAATGAAAAAACATACACCTGATTTTGTTTTTTTAAATTCGCAATTAATGGATGGTACTGGTTTTGAATATTCGAGTTTATTACGAGAAGTGAATTGTTATACGAAATTTATTTTTATTGGTGAGGATATAGAAGAGGCAATTACAGCTTTTCGTTTCCAAGCGTTTTATTATTTATTACGGCCATTTCGTGAAGAAGATTTACAATTCATTTTATATAAAATGGGAAAAGAACAAAGTGAGAAAGCAAAGAGTCATTTGCGTAAACTGCCGATAGAAGGCCATGAGGGGATTAGATATATTTTCCCGGAAGATATTGTATATGTAAGTAAAAATAAGGAAAACAAAACCGTTTCAATTTATACAACGAATAATCAGTATATTTCAACATACACACTCCAGGAATTAGAAAATAAACTAAATGCATATGATTTTTTACGTGTACATAAAAGCTATTTAATTAATATGTCATATGTACAAGAACTTAAACCTTATTATAATGGCACGTATAATTTGTATTTAGACAGGTACGATGAGCAACCGATTCCAGTAAGTCGCAATTATGTAAAACGACTTCGAAATAAAATTGAACTGTGACAAGTAATGAGAGAATTTTAACATGATAATCTAGAAATCCTTCATGATAAGGAGGATTTAAGTAAAATATTCAGAAAATTTAGTACAATCTCCACTAAGAAGTAGTAATGGGGGGATTGTATGTGAAAACATTGAAGTCAATTTTACTTTGGGGAGTTATTGCAGCGCTAGGAGCATCTGCTTTTGGTGTAATAGCGTTATCGCAAGGTGAGACAATTAATGCTGTATGGCTATTAGTTGCTGCTGTATCAGTGTATGCGATTGCGTATCGATTTTATAGTAGATTTATAGCGAGGAAAGTTTTTGGTCTAGATAATAATAGACAAACACCTGCTCATACGTTAAACGATGGCAAGGATTATGTTCCGACAAATAAATGGGTTTTATTCGGACATCACTTTGCAGCGATTGCAGGGGCAGGTCCTTTAGTAGGACCGATTTTGGCGGCGCAGATGGGGTATTTACCTGGGACAATTTGGATTATTGTTGGGGTGGTTATTGCTGGAGCTGTACAGGATTTTGTAATTTTATTTGCTTCAATGAGACGTAATGGTAAATCATTAGGAGAAATGATTAAAGATGAGATTGGTCCTGTTACAGGATTAATTGCAATGATTGGTATTTTAGGTATTATGATCATTTTATTAGCGGTATTAGCTTTAGTAGTTGTGAAGGCGCTTGTTGGAAGCCCATGGGGAATGTTTACAATCGCAGCAACGATTCCAATTGCTATTTTAATGGGAGTTTACATGCGTTACATTAGGCCAGGGCGAGTAGGAGAAGGATCAGTAATCGGTATTGTTCTACTAATCTTATCCCTTATTGGAGGACAATATGTGGCGGAAAATCCGACACTTGCAAGTATGTTTACTTTTAGTGGTGAGACAATTGCTATTATGCTTATCGTATATGGATTTATTGCATCGGCATTACCGGTTTGGATGCTTCTTGCGCCACGTGATTATTTAAGTACATTTTTAAAAATAGGGACGATACTTGGGTTAGCAATCGGTATTTTAGTTGTAGCACCAGATTTAAAAATGCCAGCAGTTTCGCAATTTATCGATGGGACAGGTCCTGTTTTCTCCGGTAACTTATTCCCGTTCTTATTTATTACAATAGCTTGTGGTGCTGTGTCAGGATTCCACGCTCTCGTTTCATCAGGCACGACGCCGAAAATGATTGAGCAAGAAGGCCACGCAAAGCCAATCGGTTATGGAGCAATGTTAATGGAATCGTTTGTAGCAGCGATGGCAATGATTGCTGCTTGTGTATTAACACCAGGAACTTATTTTGCAATTAATAGTCCTGCAGCACTTATCGGTACGGATGTATCGCAGGCAGCTCAAGTTATTTCTTCATGGGGATTTGCTATTACACCGAATGAATTAAAAGATCTTGCTGTTAATGTCGGAGAACAGACCATTTTATCACGTACAGGTGGTGCACCAACATTAGCAATTGGTATGGCGTATATATTTTCGCAAGTAATGGGCGGAACGGCGATGATGGCATTTTGGTACCATTTTGCTATTCTTTTTGAAGCACTATTTATTTTAACAACGATTGATGCGGGAACACGCGTAGGGAGATTTATGATTCAAGACATTTTAGGTCATGTATATAAGCCGTTTGCGAAAACAGATTCAACATTAGCAAATGTGATAGCTACAACACTATGTGTACTAGGATGGGGGTATTTCTTATACCAAGGGGTAATAGATCCGCTTGGTGGAATTAATACATTATGGCCACTTTTCGGTATTGCAAACCAAATGTTAGCAGGTATTGCATTATTACTTGGAACGACAATTTTGTTCAAAATGGGAAAAAAGGCATATGTTTGGGTAACACTTATTCCAACTGTCGGATTGCTTATTGTAACAATGACAGCAGGTTATCAAAAGCTATTTCATGAAAATCCCAAAATAGGATTTCTATCACATGCGAAAGTATTCCAGGGAGCATTAGATGATGGGAAGGTACTAGCTCCGGCTAAAAATGTTGCACAAATGAAACAAATTATTTTGAATGACTATATTGATGCAGCGCTTTGTGGAATTTTTATGATAGTTGTAATTGCTGTATTAATTTCTGCACTTCGAATTTGGATTCAAGTATTAAGAAATAAGCCAATGCCGTTAAAAGAGGCACCATATATTCCAAGAGATGAAAGTGAGTCGAGGAACTATGCTTAAAAATTTACGGAACGTATGGGGAAAGAGAAAGCAATTTATTAGTTTACTTGTCGGAGTTCCAAGTTATGAAACGTATGTAAATCACATGAAAGTACATCATCCAGAAGAGAAAATTCTATGTCAAAAGCAATTTTTTGCTGAGGCACAAGAAGCTAGATTTAATGCAAAAGGCGGAAAGATATCGCGATGTTGTTAATGGAGGGGACGAAATTTCGTCTCCTTTTTTATTTTGCTTTTTGCTGTTCCACGTGGAACAATAAAATAAAAAAGTTTGGGAATTATAGGTATTTCGTAATACAATAACATATAGAAAGGGATACATGGAAAAGAAAAAGTAGGGAGATTATTTTATGTTCAGAGATCTATTTGTAAATATGACAATCATTCTTTCCTTTATCTTTGTAGGTGCTCAGCTTTTAAGAGATAAGCCGTTAAAAGAAGGGTTCTCTTTTTGGCAGAAATGTTTGATCGGCATTTTAACTGGAATATTAAGTATATTATTGATGCATTTTGGTGTACATATTGAAAATATTATGTTGGATTTACGTTATTTAGCAGTTATTTTGGCAGTTATAATTGGTGGCCCAATAGCTAGTAGTATAACAGTTATGATCATTTTAATAACGCGGGTATTTTTTACTGAGTATTCTTTAGCCTCTGAATTGGCTTGCTATACTATCGTGGCAATAGGGATTGGCAGTACCCTCATTTGGCGGATGAAGATTTCTATATTTACAAAATGGATATGGTTTAATGTGTACAGTTTGTCTATTTTAATACTACCACTTTATATTTTATTTAAGGATATATATGTAGTGGTTTTATATTTAGTTTGTTGTATTGTAGCGGCATACATCACATTTGTAAGTGCAAGTTACGTATTGCAATCCAATGAATTATTTCAAACGATGAAGCATTATGCAACGATAGATGCATTAACGAATCTAGGAAATGTAAGGCAGTTTGATTTCGAGATGAATCGTCATATTGGTAGCAAGCATATGAAAAATGATTCACTTTGTTTATTACTTATCGATATTGATCACTTTAAGTATGTAAATGATACGTACGGTCATCCTGCTGGAGATGAAGTGTTAAAACAACTAGGGCGTATTTTGTTAGAGAATGCACCATTCCCAAATTTAGTCTTTCGAAAGGGTGGCGAAGAGTTTGCTCTGTTGTTACCAAAAAAGAGAGTAGCATTTGGAACTCGTATAGGGGAACAAATTCGACTAGCTGTTGAAAAGCATTCATTCCAACTGCAAAATAGGGAAAAAATTAAAATTACAGTTTCTGTCGGAATTTCAGAGTATAAAAAATCACCTGATCAATTTATTCAATCAGCGGATGATGCGTTATATTATTCAAAAAGAAATGGTAGAAACAAGGTTAGTTCAGCATCATAGGAATTCGGGGAGTACTTTAAAACATTTCTGCAAATAGATTAAAACCCACAGAACAATAAATGTCTGTGGGTTTTAATTTATTTTTAAATTTATTAATAAAAAGCTTTATGTTAGACAAGTTCTTTCGGTGCAACGAATTTGCGATATGCACCGTGATGTGTTGGTCCTACGTATTCGTTAATCTTAAATGAATGACGAATTGCAGCTGTGATGAATTCTTTCGCGGTTTTTACTGCTTCTTTCACAGTTTTTCCTTTTGCAAGTTCTGCTGTAATTGCAGCAGAATATGTACAACCTGCACCGTGTGTATTTGTCGTATCGATCTTTTCTGATTCTAGAAGATCGAATGTTTCGCCGTCATATAACACATCAATAGCAGTTTCTGTGCCTAGTTTGCTACCACCTTTAATCAGTACGTATTTAGCACCTAAAGCGTGGATTTTTTTTGCAGCTTCTTTCATGTCCTCAAGAGAATTAATTTTCACACCACTTAATTGATATGCTTCAAATAGGTTTGGCGTTACAACCAATGCTTTTGGGACAAGAACATCACGTAAGCAATCATTCGTTTCAGGATGTAATGCTTCGTCAGCTCCTTTACATACCATAACAGGATCAACTACTACATTTTCGAAATTATGCTTTTCAATTGTTTCTGCAACCATTTCGATAATTTCTACTGATCCAAGCATACCTGTTTTTAAAGCGTCTACGCCAACGCCTTCAATTGTTGTTTCTAATTGTGGTTTTAATGTAGAAGCCGCAATTGGGAATACGTTATGTGCCCAACCGTTATGTGGGTCCATTGTTACGATTGTTGTAAGAGATGTCATTCCATATACGCCAAGTTCTTGGAATGTTTTTAAATCTGCTTGTATACCAGCACCGCCACTTGTGTCAGAACCAGCGATTGTAAGTGCCTTATTTAATGTCATTATGAAAGCCCCCTCAAGTGATATAATGAAAACTATGTTTTCACTATTATATCAATGTTACGAATAAGTACAAAGTGAAAAGTAGATGATTTATGTTAAGTACTATTTAAAATCTTGTATGTAGGAGACGAATTATGTTTCAAGAGAATCGTACAAATGAATTAGTTATATTAAAAGAAATTGCAGAAACGTTGAATACCTCAAATGATACATATCACGTACTTCAAGCTGTGCTGGAAAAGCTATTGAATGTAACTGGTTTAACGACAGGATGGATTTTTCTTGCGGATGAAAATGGCAGATATACGAAATTAATTGATTACCAATTACCAGAGGGATTGAGATTCGAAAATAAACGGCCGATGTGTGAGGGGAATTGCTGGTGCCTACACAGCTTTGTGGAAGGGAAATTAGAGCGAGCAGTTAATATTATTGAATGTAAGAGAATTAATAATGCAATTGAATACAACTGGGGAGATACAGAAGGGATTGTACATCATGCGACAGTACCGCTCAAAGCGGGTGGAGACGAATTTGGCGTATTAAATGTAGCCAGCCCAGGTAAAACGCATTTTTCTGAAGAAGAATTAGTACTATTACAATCAGTTGCCTTTCAAATTGGAACGGCATTAAAGCGTACAAAACTGTATGAAAATGAAAAGAGAAGAGCTCATTATTATGTAAAGCTAGAACGCTTTATTCAAGCTTTAAGGACAATTCATAAATTTAATGCATTACCAGAAGAGATTGTAAAGCAAATAGGGAGCTTATTTCTATGGGAGCAAGTTGCATTCTTTATTAGAGAAGAAAATGAACTAGCTGTGAGAGCTTCTTATAAGAAGGGTGAACTACAAGATGATCTGAGGGCAGCAGCACAGGAAGCGTTGGAAAAAGAAGAGTCTGTCTTGTTGAAGCGTCAGGTTGGTAATATAGAGCATCCTAATAGGGCAGTTATCGCTATTCCGATACATATTCAAGATCATATATTTGGAGTATTAAGTGTAAGTTCGAATAATGGAGAATTTGATATAAATACAATAGATGTAGTACAAGCGTTAGCAAATCATATTTCATTAATGATAGAGAACTTAAGATTAAATGAAAAACGCCGAGAACTTGTACGAATGGAAGAGCGTAATCGTTTAGCTAGAGATTTACATGATTCTGTTTCACAAAAGTTGTTTTCATTAACTTTTATGACAAAGGGTGCTGAAGCTGTTTTAAAAGGCCAAAATGAAAAGGTAGATAGTTCTTTGTATGAGATGCGTGAACTAGCGCAAGGTGCTTTGAAAGAAATGAGGACCTTGATTTGGCAGCTTCGTCCGGCAGGATTAGAGAAGGGGTTATTACCAGCTCTAAAGCAATATGGCGAAAGTTTGGGATTGAAAATTCGGGAACAGGTTACTGGTGTTCGTGATTTGCCACGCGTAGTAGAGGAAGCGCTATGGCGAATTGGACAAGAATCTTTAAATAACGTAAGTAAGCATGCGAATGTACGAGAAGCGACGATTTATTTCAAGGTGACGGAGAAAAATGTATCATTAGAAATAATCGATCAAGGAAACGGCTTTGAAGAAAAGGATATAAAAGAGAAGAAATCGCTTGGTATGACTATGATGCGTGAAAGAGTAGAATTAGTTGGTGGAACAATTAAAATTGTAAGTGATAAGAAAAGAACAAGTGTAAAAGTAAATGTACCATTATGATGTGAAAATGAGGGAAGTTTGTGAAAATAAAAGTATTGTTAGTTGATGATCACACAGTTGTTTTAAAAGGATTGGCATTCTTTCTGAGTACACAGGAAGATTTAGAGTTAGTTGGAGAAGCAAATAATGGGAAAGAAGCATTAGTGAAAGTAGGAGAAACAAATCCTGATGTTGTATTAATGGATTTATACATGCCCGAAATGGATGGCGTTGAGGCGACGGCATGTATCAAAAAAGAATATCCGAATGTGAAAGTAATTGTATTAACTAGTTTTTCTGATCAGGCACATGTTTTACCAGCATTAAAGGCGGGAGCAAGCGGGTATATTCTAAAAGATGTAGAACCAGATCAACTTGTTGAAGCGATTCGCAGTGCGTACAAAGGGAATATACAACTACATCCAGATATAGCAAACGCGCTTCTTTCCCAAACATTACCAGAGGAAGAGAAAGAAGAGGAACACTTCATTCATGTAGACGTATTAACAGCTAGGGAAAATGAAGTGTTACAACTGTTAGCAAAAGGGATGAGCAATAAAGAAATTGCTTCTGTTTTAGTTATTACAGAAAAAACGGTAAAAGCTCATATGAGTAGTATTTTGAGTAAGTTACATCTATCCGATCGCACACAAGCAGCATTATATGCAGTGAAAAATGGAATTGTATAAGACGAAAGTCGTAAGACCTAGTCCGCCTTTAGAAGGTGGACTTTTTTTATGGAAAAATACGTCTATGTGAGGACGAAATTGTCTTGATATAAAGATAAAATATATTTGTAAGCAACAACAATTACAAGGGAGTACCCTTTTTTCGTAAGTAATATATAACAACATAAGAGTGAGTAGTAGGAGGAAAAGAATCATGGCAACAGTTTTATTTGTAAAAGCAAACAACCGCCCAGCGGAACAAGCAGTTAGTGTGAAATTATACGAGGCATTTTTAGCAAACTATAAAGAAGCACATCCAAATGATACAGTAGTAGAACTTGATTTATATAAAGAAGAATTACCATATGTAGGCGTAGATATGATTAATGGTACATTCAAAGCAAGTAGAGGATTTGATTTAACAGAAGAAGAAGCAAAAGTGGTAGCAGTAGCTGATAAGTATTTAAATCAATTCTTAGAAGCTGATAAAGTAGTTTTCGGTTTCCCATTATGGAACTTAACGATTCCGGCCGTATTACACACGTATATTGATTACTTAAACCGCGCTGGTAAAACGTTTAAATATACACCAGAAGGTCCAGTTGGGCTTATTGGAGATAAGAAGATTGCTTTATTAAATGCACGCGGCGGCGTATATTCTGAAGGTCCAGCAGCTGAAGTAGAAATGGCTGTTAAATACGTAGCAAGCATGATGGGCTTCTTCGGCGCAACAAACATGGAAACAGTAGTTATCGAAGGACATAACCAATTCCCAGATAAAGCAGAAGAAATCATTACAGCAGGTCTTGAAGAAGCGGCTAAAGTAGCAAGTAAATTTTAATTAAAAACATAATCGTCACTCGAAAAAACAGCATTAACATTTACATGTTAATGCTGTTTTTTTTATATTTTAAGTTCGTCAGCCAGTTTCTCTAATTGAATTCGATTTTGTATGTAATAGGTTCTTCCTTCTTTTTTTAAGTAGTTTTGCTGGCAAAACTGGTTTAATACATATAAAAGATGGCGATAGCTGACGTTTAAGTATTCTGAGGCCTCAGTATGTTTTTCTGTATAGCAATTATTTTGTTCCGTTAATAGAATAAACGCAGCTAATCGATTTTCAAACGGATAACTATAGTTTTTGGCGTAATTTTCCGTTCGGGTAATTGTTTTTTCTCCAATAAATCTGCATAGTTTCTGTAGAAAGGTAGCATCTTGCAATAAAAGATGCTGACAATCTTTAAGGGGAAGCGCTAAGCAAATACAATCTTCAATTACCTCAACCGCTTTCGTAACGGATTCTACACCAATTAATCCTAATTCCCCAATGAACGAAGGTGCTTGAATAAAGTTAATTAATGAAACCTTTCCGTTTTTGTGACTCATATATATTTTGGCTTTCCCAGAAATTAAGTAATAGAGATAAGGGAGGTCGATTCCCTCATTACAGATCATCTCTTTCTTTTGAAAAGAATGCAGCTCTACATATGGTAAGACATTAAAGGAAAAAAGAGTATGAAATTGGTGAATTTGCATGTGTTGATAAATTTCTTTCTCATTTTTGCTGATTTTCATATTTTCACCCCTGTTTGTAGTATGAGATATCTCCTATTATTTTTACAAGGAAGAATGATACGATTTATGTAAATTTGTTTTTGTAGAAAAGAGGGTGTGAGGGGTTTATGAAAAAATATAAAACATTGCTATTTGATGTAGATGATACGTTACTAGATTTTCAAAAGGCTGAGAAAATCGCTTTACGGATGCTTTTTGAAGAGAAGGGGCTTCTTTTAACCGATGAAATAGAGGATCGTTATAAAAAAATAAATAAAAGCCTTTGGGATTCTTTTGAAAAAGGTGAAATAGCGCGAAATGAAATTATAAATACACGATTTTCCATTTTGTTTAAAGAGTACGGGGAAGAAGTAGATGGAATATTATTCGAAAATAATTATCGCAGCTACTTAGAAGAAGGAAACCAACTCATGCAAGGTGCGTTTGAATTTATAAATCAAATTCAAAGTAAGTACGATTTATATATAGTGACAAACGGTATTTCTAAAACGCAAGATAAACGTTTGCGTAATGCAGGATTACATTCATTGTTTAAAGATATTTTTGTTTCTGAAGACACGGGATTCCAAAAGCCGATGAGAGAGTATTTTGATTATGTTTTTGAACGTATTCCTAACTTCGCTTCTGAAGAAGGGCTTATTATTGGTGATTCGTTAAGCGCCGATATTAAAGGTGGATATGTAGCAGGAATTGATACTTGTTGGTTTAATCCAGAAAAGAAATCAAATGATAGCGAGATTATGCCAACATATGAAGTGCATAATTTTGAAGAATTATACGCACTATTAAAGCAGCATGTGTAACAAAAATAGGCAGTGGAACTTTTATCCCCACTGCCTATTTTTATTAATTTGTAGTTTCGTTATGTTTAGGAAGCGGAAATGCATTGCCAATTGCCGCAGCCCCGAGCATCGGTAATAATAAATTGAGCGGGAAAAACATGAGTAATAGTAATGTTATAGCTATTGGTTTTCTTAATGCATAGCTTGAAATAGCTGTCGTGACGATGGCTACGGAAGATATTGGATCTATAGGCAGAATAGAAGCTATAGCGTATCCAATACTTGATCCAGCAAATATAATGGGGAAAATATGTCCGCCGCGCCAACCCGTATTTAAACAAACGGCAGTAATACATAATTTTAAAACCCCTGAAAGAAGTAGTACCCAGAAGGATAAATGGCTCCATTCAACGACTAAATCTTTTAATTGATGTTCCCCTGAAAATAACGTATACGGGAGGAAAGTTCCAGTAACCCCGAGTAAAATACCGCCGATAATTCCAAGTGATACTTTGTATTCCCTGAAGGGGTGGATTAATTTCTCTAATGCGAATTCTAATTTGAAATAAAAGAAACCAACTATAGCACCAATGCTAGCAAGTGGTAGAAAGGCGATCCATTCATTAAGAGCAAGAGACCCTTCCCCGAAATCAACAATAAAGGATCCACGATTATCGAGTTTACTAAGTAATAAGTAAACGGAAAAACCGGCAAAAGTGGTAGCTAAATATACAATTGCTTTTTTTCCTTTCGAAAATTCATTAATTTGTTCACCCTCATTTTCATTCGGAGCTAAGTAACCGAATAATGGTGCATTAAAAATGACACTTAAAGTAGCACCAATTCCAACCTCTGTTAGTTCATTCATTCCCTTTAAAGCAAATTTAAAGCGATCTCCTACCCATGTACAAAGTCCACCGATAATTCCAACAAGTGCAGCTTCTGGTCCTAAGCTAGCTCCAAATATTAAAACGATAAGCGCAGTTAAAGTAGCTTTATGTACAAAACTGTATTCAATTCTACCTGTTTTTTTATATTCAGCCATCACTTCCGGCATAAGACGTGGATATGTACCGAAGTATTTTTGTGTTAAACCAACGAGGATACCACCGATGATTGTTACACAAATGGTGTAATAAGGAGGAGAAGAGAAAATAGTAGGTAAGTATCCCCAAATAAAGTGAATTCCGATATTTATTGTAACTAAAAATAACCAGACTGTAGCTCCTACTATAGCGCCTAAAAGAATGCCATATAGGACGAGTATATAGTGCATGTCCTTTTTATTTGTCATGTTGTACCTCCGTTATGTAAGTTTTAATGTAGAAAGGATTAAATATGCTAGTGTGAAATGAATTGAATATATATAGTATCTTTTTGAGGGGTTGGCTTATTCAATATATTAGGGTCTCATAAAAATTTGAAACCAACGCGGTTAAACCACTTATTTAATTCTATAT
>NZ_JBFPJI010000004.1:0-63140 GCF_040838205.1 Bacillus sp. S4 | reverse complement strand
ATTTATACATATTCATTAATAATATCCAAAATAAACCTCATACAGTAAAATATAACTGATTGCATAGAAGGAGATTATTTATGTCGAGCTTACTTTGGATTTTTTATATGCCACTTCTTGTTTTATGCGGATTTTTCGGTGGTATTTTTTTAATTATTACTAGCATTAAACATCTTAAATTATTTGTGGGTTTAATGGGGCTACTTAGCCTATCTTTTGTCACACTACCTTTTGTTTTTTGGGGCATGGGGGTGAATAGCGATACGATCCTCCCTATTTCAACTACTTTATATTGGATACTGTTTTCTTTAACTGGATTATTGGCAGGATTAAATGGATTACAGGCAAAGATTAAAGGTATACGTAACATGGGATTCATTATTTTTATCGCTGGCATATTAGGGGTTATTTTCTGGGTACTTATGTCTGTAGGGGATTCATTCTATATCTAATATTTTTTAGACAGCCACAAATCGGAGGTAATACAGAAGTGTTTGGAATATTAACTTGGACTATTTTGGCTCTTACTTTGATGTTATGCGAATTCATCGTGGGCATTTTTTTAATTGTTGCTGGAATTAAATATCGAAATTTTTTTACATTCATAGCAGGATTGATTTGCATATTGCTTATCGTTGTTCCTATCATTTGTATAGGTTATGGAATAGACATAGAGCAGATGATCCCAATTTCAGGAACTTTATATTGGTGTCTCTTCTCTTTAGCTGGACTATTAGCTATTATAAGCGGAAGACAAATATCAAGTATTCGTTCTATGGGGACGATTTTGTTTATAACAGGATTATGCTCTGTGAGTGGTTATCACCTTTTATATCTCACTCTTTAAAAAGATAAAAAAGCAGGGAAATTAATTCCCTGCTTTTTTATTTCGTTTATTGCCTGATGGTAAGAAGAACGATAACACCCAAGCAATACCGGCTAATATTGTTGCAATTAAGAAGGCATCATTAATACCGTTAATTGCAGATAGCTTTGAAATTTGTCCGAATAATAGTTGCGTGCTCATCGCATCTCCTGCTTGAGCTGATCCGGCTAATGCCGCTAAGCTTTGGCCCATACCGTGTACTTTATCAACTAAAATTGGGTTTGATGTTGTTAACATGTTGCCGTAATCCGCTACGTGAGCAGTCGTTTGTTGCGTCATAAGTGTGATTAATATCGCTGTTCCAATTGAACCAGCTACTTGTCTTGACGTATTTTGCGTTGCTGTACCGTGAGAAATTAATTTCATCGGCAGTGCGTTCATACCAGCTGTCATAATTGGCATCATAATGAATGACATACCAATTGAGCGTATAATATAATCCGTCATAATAACGCTATACGGTGTATCCATCGATAACGTTGTAAATTTATATGTCGCAAATGTTGTAATGGCTAATCCGACAATTGCTAACGGACGAATACCATACTTATCAAATAGTTTACCTGCAACTGGTCCCATAATTCCCATAATTAATGATCCTGGAAGAAGTAATAAACCAGATTCCATTGGCGTAAAGCCGCGAATATTTTGCAGATATACAGGAAGTAATAACATACCTCCGAATAAGGCCATCGTTACAATCGCGTTAATTACTAATGTGAAAGTGAACGTCGGATATTTAAATACTTGTAAATCAAGCATTTTATTGTCCGTTGTTAACTCTCTCCAAATAAATACTGCTAAACCAATGACACCGATGATCATTGTTATAACAACTTCTGCACTAGTCCAGCCATTATTTCCAGCTTCACTAAATCCGTACAATAAGCTTCCTAGTCCAATACTTGAACTAATAACACCAAATACATCTAACTTTGTTTTAGACACCGGCTGTGCTAGTGTGAAGAATTTTAAAGATAAGAACGTAATAATTAAACCGATCACAAACATACCGTAGAACATTAAGTTCCAGCTATAATTTTCAATTACCCAACCTGTTATAGTTGGTCCGATAGCTGGTGCTAAAATCATCGCTACCCCTAGTAACCCCATCGCTGCTCCGCGTTTATGAGGCGGGAATAATGTCATGAAGATATTCATACCAACTGGCATTAAAATACCTGCACCGACCGCTTGAATAATGCGGCCCGTCATCATCATTGTAAAGTTACCTGATGTAGCACAAATGATAGATCCTACCGTGAAAAATAACATTGCCGCTACGAATAATTTACGATACGTAAATCGTGAAACTAAAAAGGCACTAATCGGCACTAAAATTCCGTTTACAAGCATGAAGCCTGTAATTAACCATTGGGCCGTTGAAGTTGATACGTTAAATTCGTTCATTAACGGAGGCAATGCAACATTAATGATCGTTTGATTTAAAATAGAAATGAACATACCGAGAATTAATACAGTTACAACTGCCTTTACATTCACATTCTCTACCGGCAATTGTCTCTTCAGCATTTCTTTTTCCTGTTTTACTTGCTCTTGCTTCCCTGTTTCTAATTCCACTACGTTAGAAGCTTCTGTTTCTTGTTTTTGTTCAATTTCTTTCTCTTCTGTTTCTAACTTACTTACTTCTATTTTACTTACGGCTGGGACTTGTTCTTCTCCCACGTTCGTTTTTTTCTTTCGTAAAAGACGATTTACAAGGAAGAAGACGATTATACAAAATAGTGCATATCCTACAATTGCAATTGAGGACATCTCATCTCCCCCTTACTTATGAATACGAACTGACACATTCATTCCAGGAACAATATTTACTGATTTACTATGGTCTAAAGAAATTTTAACTGGTACAACTTGCTTTACTTTCGTATAGTTCGCTGTTGCGTTACTTGATGGTAACATTGAGAATGTATTTGCTGTTGTTAATCCAACTTGTTCTACTTTTCCTGTTAACGTTGTATCTGGGTATGCATCTACATACACATCTACTGTTTGGCCTTTTTGAACATCATCAATAGTTGTTTCTTCAATGTTTGCTGTTACCCATAAGTTATTCATATCAAATGCGTAAGCAATTGGGCTACCCGCTCCAACGAACGCATTTGTTGTTGCGTTTGATTGTACAACTGTTGCATTTTGCGGAATCGTTACGTCTACTGTTTGCTCACCATTTGCTCCTGCTACAGTAACAGCACCTAATTTATCGTTCTCATTGTAGTTTTTTCCTACTTCTGCTTTCCAGTCAGTTAATTTACCCGCTATTGGTGATGCAATTGGAATTACCTTCCCGTCAATTTTTGCATTGTCTGTTTTTAAATAGTTTTCCGTTTGATTGTAATAGTAATAACCGCCGATACCGCCGCCAACTAATACAATTAATGTGATAATGTTGATAATTATCATTCTTCGAAACTGATTCATTGCATTCCTCTCCTTATATCGCATATAATTTTTTTCTAAACTATTTACATCCTTAGTGTTTATATTGTTTAATTGTTAATTATATTAACCTTTAAACAAAAAAAGCACACCTTTTACGACGCAAACTATGTTTTGTCTGCATCCTAGCGGTGCTGATTTCTAAAGGACTATCGTTTATAATTATAAATAATTATCACGAATCTACAACCAACAATTTAAATCTATATGTTGTTTAAACAACATTACACTATAAATGTGTTGTTTAAGTTTAAAAAATTAAACGAGGTGAAGTAAAAATGTCTATTAAAAATACAAATGATCCACGTGTAAAACGAACGAGACAACTCATACAGGATGCTTTTGTCGCTTTAGTAGGCGAAAAGGGCTTTGAAAATGTAACTGTGCAACATATCGCGGAACGTGCTCCTGTAAATCGTGCTACATTTTATAGCCATTACCATGATAAATATGATTTATTAGAAAAAAGCATAGAAGAAATGTTAGAAAAACTAGCTGAAGTAATTAAACCACAAAAACGAAATAAAGAAGATTTTCAGCTCACATTTGACTCACCACATCCAACCTTTTTAGCTTTATTTGAACATATAGCAGAAAATGTAAACTTCTATAACGTGATGCTTGGTGATAAAGCCGCTGGAAATTACTCTTATAAAATGATGAAAACAGTCCAAACACATTTAACATTAAGCTTATCTATTTCACAGCCTGATGATGAAGAACTCATGGTTCCTCGTGACATTCTTATTAGTTATGTTACAGGGGCTCATATCGGAATGATTATGTCATGGTTAAAAAGAGGCATGATTTATACCCCGCATTTCATGGCAATGCAATTAACTCGCTTAATTATTTTAGGCGCCCATACTGCAGCAGGATTAGAAAGACCATTTTAAAAATGGAAAAAGCGAAGGAAATTATCCTTCGCTTTTTTCTATTAATTAAATGTAATGTTATGTACAGCCTCTTTATCAAGACGTTTAATAACTTCTACAATTAATTTCACTGCGTTTTCATAATCATCACGATGTAACATCGCTGCATGAGAATGAATGTAGCGTGTCGCAATCGTAATTGCCATAGACGGAATACCATTTACAGAAATATGAATTGCTCCTGCATCCGTTCCCCCGCCCGCTACAGAATCATACTGATATGGAATTTGTAATTCATCAGCAACATCAACAACGAAATCACGTAAACCTGTATGACCAATAACAGAAGCATCATATAGAATGATCTGCGGTCCATCACCCATTTTACTTTGTGCTTCTTTTGCTGTTACACCTGGTGTATCCCCAGCAATACCAACATCTACAGCGAATGCGATATCTGGCTTAATATAGTTTGCAGATGTTTTCGCACCACGAAGACCAACTTCTTCTTGTACAGTCCCAACGCCGTATACAACGTTTGGATGCTTTTCATCTTTTAATTGTTTTAATACGTCAATTGCAATTGCACAACCAATTCGGTTATCCCATGCTTTTGCAAGTAACATCTTTTCATTCTTCATCACTTGGAATTCGAAGTACGGTACAACTTGATCTCCTGGTCTTACGCCCCACTCCATCGCTTCTTCTTGGCTAGAAGCACCAATATCGATGAACATATCTTTAATGTCAACTGGTTTTTTACGAGCTTCTGGAGGTAAAATGTGCGGTGGTTTTGAACCAATTACACCTGTTACATCTCCTTTACGCGTTACAATCGTTACGCGCTGTGCAAGCATAACTTGCGACCACCAGCCACCAACCGTTTGGAAACGAAGGAAGCCTTTGTCATCAATTTGCGTAATCATAAAGCCAACTTCATCTAAATGACCTGCAACCATAATTTTTGGGCCGTTTTCTTCCCCAACTTTTTTCGCAACTAAACTTCCTAAATTATCAGTAGAAAGTTCATCTGCAAACGGCTCAATATATTTCTTCATTACTTCACGTGGTTCACGCTCGTTACCCGCAATACCGCGTGCGTCTGTTAATTCTTTTAGCATTGTCAATGTCTCGTCTAATTTTATCATTGCCAACACCCTCCTTTTTCTTCAGTCACTTTATTATACAAAAGGAAATTGAAATATTCAAAAATTAAATTAGTATCCTTGTGTTTGACGCTGATGATTTACTTCATTTTTATCTAAATATGCTTTTTCAATTTCTTCTTGTTCAAATTCAAGCGCTTGTCCAAGGCGAAGATAGCTTGTAAATAGTTCAATATAATTCGTGATAGAAGGTTGATCTGTAAAACGAATTACTTTCGCATATGTGTCTAAGAAAATTTCCACTTGTGTTTTATTCGTTTGCGCACATTTATAGAATAAGAAGTTTTTATCAATTCCTAAATCGATTCCGATTGATAAAATAAAATGTAAACCATCTACGTATTCTTCTAATATTACTTCACGTTCTGACGCTGGTTTATTGCTCCAATATTTAAAACAACGTGTTTCATTTGCAAGTTCTCCAATTTCTACAAGAAGAGCTAACATTTTTTCTTTTAACAATTTCTTCGGTTGTAAGTCATGCTCTTTCACAATACGGTCATCTAATTCTTTTTGTAATTTAAATAGTTGTAGTAAGTCCATTCTATTGTCCTCCTCCAACATCGCATTTTCCGCAACAATGTTGTTTCATCTCAAAGTTCATTATTATTTTTCATTTCTTATTAACAAGTCAGCTACCTACATCTTTATAAAGATAGCTTGTCCTTAATTTGCAAATACGTTTCAATCATCACTCATAGATTGTTCACTTGATGAAAGTTCCATATCATCTTTCCATTATAGCAGTGTCGTTTCTGCTAGGAAAGATACACTTCTTCACGAATGAGTTCAAATAAAAAAAGTCAGGAGGATTCTCCTGACTTCATATGTATATTCTTTTATATCGCTATAGCTTTTATATTGATTTTGTCATATCGATAACGACACGCCCGTTAATCTTTCTTACTTTCATGTAAACGCCTCTTCGTTATCGTTACAAAAGTTCTTACAAGCACATCTTAATATACTAGAGAGAAATAAATCATTTAATTGTGACGACACTAAGCGGGAAATTTCACAAGTTATTGAATGGTTATAATGAATACAAATAAAAAAACCTTAGAAGAAAGATCTTCTAAGGTTTTAAACAATTAGTTAATGTTGTTTTTTGCAACTGTTGCTAATTCAGCGAAAGCTTTTTCGTCATGAACAGCTAAGTCAGCAAGCATCTTGCGGTTAACTTCGATGCCAGCATTTTTTAAACCGTGCATTAAGCGGCTGTAAGAAAGACCATTCATACGAGCTGCTGCGTTGATACGTGTAATCCATAATTTACGGAAGTCACGTTTCTTTTGACGACGGTCACGGAATGCATACATTAGAGATTTCATAACCTGTTGGTTAGCAACCTTAAATAATGTACTCTTAGAACCGTAGTAACCTTTTGCTAATTTTATAACTTTTTTACGACGTTGACGAGTAACTGTACCACCTTTTACTCTTGGCATAATATTACCTCCTAGTTTGTTCTATATATCAGCCGAACTTATTTTAAGTTGTCAAGCATTTGACGAATGCGTTTGAAGTCACCAGCGCTAACTACACCAGCTTTACGTAGTTTACGTTTAGCTTTTGTAGATTTGTTAGCGAATAAATGGCTTGTGTAAGCGTGAGAACGCTTCAGTTTACCAGATCCAGTCTTTTTGAAACGCTTTGCAGCGCCGCGATGAGTTTTTTGTTTAGGCATAGGTATTTCCTCCTCTATCTATTACTTATCGTTTTTCGGTGCTAAAACTAAGAACATACTGCGTCCTTCCATTTTAGGCTTAGATTCAATTGTACTAACTTCAGCACAAGCTTCTGAGAAGCGATCTAAAACACGTTGACCGATTTCTTTATGAGTAATGGCACGTCCTTTAAAGCGAATTGACGCTTTAACCTTGTCGCCTTTCTCTAAAAACTTGACAGCATTACGAAGTTTTGTGTTAAAGTCATGTTCATCAATTGTTGGACTTAAACGAACTTCTTTCATGCTAATTACTTTTTGATTTTTGCGCTGTTCTTTTTCTTTCTTCTGTTGCTCAAAGCGGAATTTACCGTAGTCCATAATGCGGCATACTGGCGGTTTCGCATTTGGAGCAACCAATACTAAATCAAGATTAAGACCTGCAGCTAAGTCTAAAGCGTCATTACGAGACTTGATTCCAAGTTGATCGCCGTTTGCGCCAACTAAGCGTACTTCACGTGCACGAATTTGCTCGTTAATCATCATATCCTTGCTAATAGTAAGCCACCTCCAAGGTTTTCTTAGAATACGTTTTGCAATTGTAGAACCCGAACAAAAAAAGTGCGGGCACACGGCACCCACACTTGTAATATCTTTAGTAAGAAATACATTTACCTGCTAACTGCGAATGCGTCCATCAGGTGAGAAGCGGGTGCTTCTACTTGTCAAAACCATATTCTATTATCCTTGATGAGTTTATCATAGGACATGACGTCTGTCAAGAAGACGCGATGTGTTTTACTAACAACAAGAAATATTGTAACAAACAACCAGCATACTTGCAATACTTTTTTATGATAAGTATTGTTTGGTTATTTTTTCTAGATTTTCTTTTTTATAATACATAAAAAAGCCGCGGTATACCGCGGCTCTTTCTTATCGTTTTCCTTCTACTTTAATCATGTCAACAAACGCATCTAATGCGATTGTTTCTGATTTTTGTTCACCATATTTACGTACGTTAACGCCATTTTCAGTAACTTCATTGTCACCTACTACAAGCATGTACGGAATCTTTTGCATTTGTGCTTCACGGATTTTGTAACCAATTTTCTCTTCACGAGTGTCTAATTCAACACGGATACCAGCACGTCGTAATTCATCTTGTACTTTCTTCGCATAATCTAAATGTACTTGCGGAGAAACTGGAATTACTTGTGCCTGAACTGGAGCTAACCAAGTTGGGAATGCGCCTTTGTATTCTTCAATTAAGAAGGCTACGAAACGTTCCATAGTTGATACAACACCACGGTGAATTACAACTGGACGATGTTGTTTACCGTCTTCACCAACGTAAGCTAATTCAAAGCGTTCTGGAAGTAAGAAGTCTAATTGTACAGTTGAAAGTGTTTCGTCTTTTCCAAGAGCAGTACGAACTTGAACGTCAAGTTTCGGACCATAGAATGCCGCTTCACCTTCAGCTTCATAGTAATCAAGACCCATTTCATCCATAGCTTCTTTTAACATACCTTGTGCTTTTTCCCACATCTCATCATCAGCATAATACTTTTTAGTATCTGCTGGGTCACGATAAGATAGACGGAATGAATAGTTTTCTAAACCGAAATCTTTGTACACTTCTAAAGTTAAGTTTACAACACGTTTTAATTCTTCTTTAATTTGATCTGGACGAACGAAAATGTGCGCATCATTTAAAGTCATTCCGCGTACACGTTGTAATCCAGATAATGCTCCAGACATTTCATAGCGGTGCATTGTTCCAAGTTCCGCAATACGGATTGGTAATTCACGGTAGCTGTGAATATCATTTTTATAAACCATCATATGGTGAGGGCAGTTCATTGGACGAAGAACTAACTCTTCATTATCCATTTCCATTGATGGGAACATGCCATCACGGTAATGGTTCCAGTGACCAGAAGTTTCATAAAGCTCTCTACTTCCTAATACTGGAGTGTATACGTGATCATAGCCTAAGCTTGCTTCTTTATCAACGATATAACGCTCGATAATACGGCGAATTGTTGCACCTTTTGGTAACCAAAGTGGTAAACCTTGTCCTACTTTTTGGCTATTAGTAAATAGTTTTAACTCTTTACCTAATTTACGGTGGTCGCGCTCTTTCGCTTCTTCAAGCATACGTAAGTGCTCATCTAATTCTGCTTTCTTAACGAATCCAGTACCGTAAATACGTTGTAACATTTTATTATTGCTATCGCCGCGCCAGTAAGCACCTGCAACGCTTAATAATTTAAACACTTTAATCTTCCCTGTAGATGGAAGGTGAACACCACGGCAAAGGTCGAAGAATTCGCCTTGCTCATAGATTGAAATAACTGCATCTTCTGGAAGATCGTTAATTAAATCTAATTTTAACTCATCGCCGATTTCTTCAAAGCGACGAAGTGCTTCTGCACGTGGTACTTCATGACGAACGATTTCTAAGTTTTCGTTCACGATTTTTTGCATTTCTTTTTCGATTTTCTTGAAGTCTTCAACTGTAATTGCTTCTTCCATATCAATATCGTAGTAGAAGCCATTTTCGATTACTGGACCAATGCCAAGCTCAAGCTTAACATCTTTATATAAACGTTTTAACGCTTGTGCTAAAAGGTGAGCTGTTGAGTGGCGTAAAATATATAAGCCATCTTCAGAATCTAATGTAATAATAGACACTGCACCATCTTCTTCGATTGGTGTAACAAGATCGATCATCTCATCGTTTAATTTTCCAGCCACAGCTTTTTTCTTTAAGCCTGGGCTAATAGAAGCTGCGATTTCTTCAGTTGTTACTCCTTTTGGAAACTCCTTCACAGCTCCATCAGGGAAAGTAATTTTAACTACATCTGCCATCACTGGTCACTCCTCTTTTTTTTCAAAATAAAAAACACTCATCCCATAAAAAGGGACGAGTGTTGAATTCGTGGTTCCACCCTTGTTCCAATTAACCTTATTGTTAATTGCTCAAGTTCAACATAACGGTGTTGTCCGTTAGCAATTACTAGAAAAACGTTCACTGCTAAAGTTTAGAGGTGGTAAGTAATAATCTCGTAATAGGAAGCTCACACCCTAAGGCTTCCCTCTCTGAAAATCGTAGAAAACTACCCATGTCCTCATCATAACATTTCGATATATTTCATTTATGTAGGTAATTATATGCTCAAAAACTTAGAAAATCAAGGGCGTTACCTTTATTTTTTAAATTTTTCACGTTGCGCTCAAATTCATGTAATCCATGTAGTTGCACTCGTTCCTGAAATACATTTCGCAAAGTAATAATCATATTATGATCTTGTTCTTTCGTATATAAATAAATCTTTTTCGGCGAAATAGAAAGAAGTGGTGCAATTACTTTCGTATCAATATATACATCCTGTTTCTTTAATAATTCTTCATCTATATATTGAACCAATTTATCCTGTTTTAAACGTCTACCTTTATCATCATAGAAAATAAAACTTTCATCAAAAATAAGATGCACACAGGACAAACGTGATTTCCGGCTACTTACTTGTTGGCGAAGTGTCTCAATGAACATTTGATATTCCTGCTCCATCTTATACTCATCAATTGCAACTTCAGCAAGCCTAGCTATCATTTCCCTATATGTACGAAGACGAAAACGAACGTATGATGAAAACGAGAATGAGAGCGGATCACAAAGCCAATCATTCAAAGACGACGCAATATAAGATTCAAATTTTTGACGTGTTAAATCACGAGCTACTCCTTTTCTTCTTTCCTTTAAAATCTCATGTGCCATATGCAATATTTGATGACACTCTTCTTGTTCTTCATAAAAAAACTTTTCCTTTAAAATGGTGTGAATCCATTCATTTTGTTTCACATTCATAATGAAATATAGTAATACTGGCAATAAAATCTTTTCAATATAATTCGATTCACATAATGGTATATGGATAACAACCTTTTGTTCGTTTAAATATACACTTGTTTCCTTATATAAGGATTCCGTTCTTTTCGTTAGTTGTCTGTATACGTGCACAGCATCATTTTTTTCTTCGAAGCAAATTTCAATCACTTTTGTCCCCCCTTTTATCCCCGCTCTAAAGGATTGCATCTATACGTTACAAATCCTATAAGAGTCCGATCTATGGAAGTTCACTCTTAGTAGAAACCTATCTCCCATTGTTAGAACATCCACTCGATATGGCTTGCTAATTTTATATATATTAAGGGAGGGAGAAAAAAATGATACAAGCTACTCTGAAAAAATGATTAAAATAAAGTGAAACTTTAATCAGTGGAGGTTTTGTCCATCCTCCACTGATTATTAGTTGAACCAATCGGGCTTTTACGGGCAGTTGATCTCCCACCTAACTTCTTTGCTTTACAGCCGAATTTTGAGGTGGGAGTCTTACTGCCCGCCAATAGCGGGATAAAAAAGAGCAAGCTTCTCAGCTCGCTCTTTACTTATTACGACGGTTCTTCCCGCCAATTGGGATTGGCTTCGCTAAATATTTAATTCGTTCCATAATACGGGCCGCTTTCATCTCTTCTGCTTCACCGCGCTGTGTATACGTTAAATGATGTTCCAACTGTTTGAAATCAAAATTAGATGTAAAGAACGTCGGTAAGTTTTCCAACATACGGAACTGTAAGATTGCACCGAGTACATCATCACGTACAAAACTTGACATCGCTTCTGCCCCGATATCATCTAACATTAATACTTGTACACGTTTGACAGCATCAATCTTTCCGCTAATCGAATTATCTTGAATCGAACTTTTGATTTCACGTAAAAATTCAGGGAAATATACGAGCATCGAACTAATTTTCTTTCGCGCAAGCTCATTTGCAATTGCCCCTAAAAGATACGTTTTCCCTACACCAAATTTACCGTACAAATATAAACCTTGTGCTTTTTTACCTGGTTCGTATGTGTTTAAAAATTCATTCGTTGCACCTATTGCATCAATACGTGCATCTAAATCTGAAGGATCTAATTTTTCCATAGTTGCCTGCAAAATGTCAACTGGCATATATACACTTTGAACAAGTTTTTCATATTTTTTTCTCTCATCATATGCTACTTTTCTAATACAACGATCATATTGAATATCAATCATCTTACCTTGGATGACGAGCTTCGGCTCATATCCTTGTAGCATATTTTTACATGACCCTAAATCTGGACAATCCGCACACCCTACACTTTGTCCAATATATTCATATAACTTCACAAGACTTCGTTCAATCATAGAAGTCGTTACTTCACCTTTATGTTCGTCTATAAATTCTTTCACACGAGGGTGCGCCATCACTTCTACCTTTAAGACTTCATATCTATTTTTAAAGTTTTTATTTTCCATTAATTTCGTAAATGAATTTTGAATATGCTCCATTTTCTCACCTCAAAGAGCGTTCATTTTCTTTTATTAATCACGCTTATATTTTTTCAATACTTCTTCTAATCGTTTCCGTTCATCTTCTAACGTACTTGCATCTTTTTTCGCACTTACGTCATTTTTTACAGGTTCTTTCTCTTCTTCTTTCGACTCTTCTTTAAGCCAATCTGGTACCATTTCTTTTCGCACTGTTTTCTTCGCTGTACGACCTTTTTTCTTCGTCTCAGCCCACTCTTGATATTGACGATTCTCTTCTTTCGCTAGCGCCATCGCATCGCCTACTGTACCGACCTTTTTTCGCGCCCAATGTCCAGCAATCTTCTCGACATACGTTTTAGCAAGCTTCATATCTGAGCGTAGCATAACGTAATAAATAAGTACATTCACAACCCCTGGCGTTAACTTTTGGTTTATCATTACATCCTCAACGATTTGCAAGTCCGCTTTCGTCGCCTCTGCACCGCCTGAAATCTCTTTCAATAGTTGTTTTGGCGAGATTTCCTCTAACTGCTTCATTAGCATCTCTTCTTGTGTAGATGGCTCTTTCTCTTTCATTGTACGAGCAGCATGAGGTTGCACTCTTTCACTTAATACAGGTAACGCTTGACCATTTTCGAATTGATACCAATCGCGTGCTCCCTTCCGAAGCCTTTCGATATCAATTGTTTGTATCTCTGTCACTGCGCCAAGAACGATATTTTGCATCGATAACACATCCACACCGTACACATAAGCGAGTGTAATGACACATTCTCTCACTTGATCTGTAATCGCCTTTTTAGGCACAAGCGCTGATAGTCCGTCTACAAATAAAGAGAAATCAAAGAAATCATTCCAAACTTTCGGAGCATCCCCATTCTCGTTACTTGGCATAATTGTCGTTTTCGGGATACGCAGTTCTTCTTGCGCATATTCAAACTGACCTGGGTTAAACGAATCAAATATATCGTTGAAGGAGCGCGTAACATTTTCATAAGAAGCAAAATCGAATTCTTCTTCTAAGAAATATTGTTTTACTTGGTTGTATTTTGTCCGACTCAAGCGATTATATAAAAAGATACTTAAAACAATATCATCAAAAAACTGCTTCGGAGATAAAGGTGGTTGCAATTCATATATGAACATTCGAATATCTTTTTCTTTCTTAATATATACATTTAAAAGACCAATCGCTTCTAACTTTACTCGTTCCCCATATATTTCAGGAAGTTGCATTTGCATAGTCACCATAAGGGAGTGATGTGTATTCTCTTTTCCAAACACACGATCTTGCTCTAACTCTCCCCATAGTGTCATGTATAAGCTAAAAGCTCTACTACCTATTAACGGCTGATACAACATCGTTAATACTTTCCGGTCGTAATTATGTAACAACCCTTTCGCACTTACTTTATAACGATCAATCGGCAATAGCTCCATCCATGACTGTTTTTCCATTCTTGCCTTTCCTTTCTCTCATCCAATCTAACCTACATTTCACTCGTTCTATCTTTATTATATAATTTATTAGCGAAAAAGAGCTATTAGCTTCCGCTTCTAGCTCTCTTATCTCGTTTACTTACAGTATATAAAGAGATTCCTTCTACTCTCTCTCTTTTTGCAGTATATCTTTTAATTCTTCAATAAATACATTTAAATCTTTAAATTGACGATACACAGAAGCAAAACGTACGTAAGCAACATCATCAATATCACGAAGTTCTTCCATAACAATTTCACCAATCATATCACTTTTCACTTCTGATATACCTAAGTTACGAAGTTCACGCTCCACACTTTGTGTTACTTCCTCTAACTGCCTTAAAGATACAGGTCTTTTTTCACACGCTTTAATTAAACCGCGTAAAATTTTCTCTTTATTAAACTCTTCTCGTGTTCCTTCTTTTTTAACAACGATAAGAGGTGATTCTTCTACTCTTTCAAATGTCGTAAAGCGACTTAAACAACTTTCACACTCTCTTCTTCTTCGAATAGAGCGCCCCTCGTCTACCGGACGCGAATCTAACACTCTTGTTCCATTATGAAAACAGGATGGACAACGCAATTCATTCACTCCTTTACACTATAATCTTTATTCTTTCGCTACTCACCTACATGTGAAAATATATATACAATATTATATAACTCATTCTTCTATAATGACCACTCTAAGTTATTACATATCGTGATCCTATTTTATATAAACTAAAAAAGAGGTGCATTATACACCTCTTTACATTTTAAATCAATTATGTTCTTTTTTAAAGAGCTTTTGTTTCTCTCTGCTTAATTTCGAAGCTACCAGTGCCTCGAGGAAGCTCGATGCTCTCACGCGTTTTCGCGTTTAAACCTTCTGCAATATATTCTGCAGCAACATTTGGATCAATACGATCCCCACAAGTATAAACATCAATACTTGCGTAACCGTGCTCCGGAAAGCTATGAATTGTTAAATGTGATTCCGAGATAATTACTACTCCACTTACACCTTGTGGTGCAAATTTATGAAAAGCAACCTCACGTACTTCAGCACCAGCTCTTAGTGCTGCATCCACAAATAATTGTTCAATATACGGCATGTCATTAAGCTTGTCGAAATCGCAATCCCAAAGTTCAGCGATTACGTGACGACCCATCGTATCCATAGTATCCATTCTACAGTTCCCCCTTGTAAATTTATTCTAACTGTTCGAATTGAAAACTAATTTGCAATTTGGCTTGCTCCACTACCACGGGGGAAAGTTAGTCCAGAGAGGTCCTAACCCTTTAAGTAGTGACTACGTACCTCAGCTCTTAAGTTTACGAGTGTTAGTATACTTTGTTTATTTTTATTTTGCAACAACAGTTTTTTCGATTTTCTGTCATAATTTCCTCTTTACTTTTCCCTAAAAAAAATAAATGATTCACAAATACAGTAATCACAACGTTTTTGGTCTGTCCACTATTTGAAAATATACCCATATAATTTTTTTCTTTTCAGAAAAAAATAAAAAAAGAGAGCAAATATTCACTTGCCCTCTCCCTTATTCACTTAAATATGTTGCACATTTTCTTGTTTTGCTAATTCATCAACAACTAACGTTACAAGATCTACAACACGACGAGAGTAGCCCCACTCGTTATCATACCAAGCAAGTACTTTCACTTTACGATCACCCATTACCATTGTAGATAAACCATCAATAATAGCTGAGTGTGTATTTGTATTAAAGTCGATAGACACTAAAGGCTCTTCACTAAATTCTACAATTCCTTTTAACGCACCATTTGCAACAGTTTTGAATGCTTCATTAATATCTTCAACTGTTACATCACGTTTTACGTCTACTACTAAATCAACAAGAGACACGTTTGGTGTTGGTACACGAAGTGCCATACCATGAAGTTTTCCATTTAAATGCGGAAGCACTTTTGCAAGCGCTTTCGCAGCGCCCGTCGTTGTAGGAATGATTGACTGTCCGCAAGCACGTGCTCTTCTTAAATCTTTATGTGGGTTATCAATGTTTTTTTGGTCATTTGTATAAGCGTGAACAGTTGTCATTAAACCGTTTTCAATTCCAAACTGCTCATCTAACACCTTTACAACAGGTGCTAAACAGTTTGTTGTACAAGATGCATTTGAAATAACGGTATGTTTTGTAATATCTAATTGGTCTTCGTTCACACCAACTACAATTGTTACATCTTCATTTTTACCAGGCGCTGTTAAAATAACTTTTTTCGCTCCAGCTTCAACGTGAAGAATTGCTTTTTCTTTTGAATTAAATTTACCAGTTGCTTCAATTACAACTTCAACACCTAGATCTGTCCAAGGCAATTCCTTTGGATCACGGTTGTTTAAAAGGCGAATCATTTTCCCATCTACTAATAAGTGATCTTCAAATGCTTCCACTGTTCCGGCAAACTTACCGTGTACTGTATCATATTTAATTAAATGTGCTAACGTTTCGGACGGATAGCTTGCATTGATTGCTACAATTTCGAATGCGCTTTCTTTTATTGCTTGACGAAACACCATTCTCCCAATACGTCCAAATCCATTAATTGCCACACGAGTCATAATATGTTATCCCCCTTGAATGCGTTATACTATTTATCTCAAATCCCAATATTAGTATAACACAAAAAGAAGGAATGTCACTAAGCATTTTCATTAATTTCACAATTTTTTAATCAATAATGTTCCACTTCTTTAAAATCACCTGTAATTGTGTTTTCGTTTCCATAATTGTGCCATCATTATTTATCACTTCATCTGCATTCTTCACTTTTTCTTCTAATGGCATTTGAGATTGAATACGCACCGTTGCTTCTTCTTCTGAAAAGTTATTTCGTTTCATTAAACGGTCTAATTGTGTATTCGGCTTAACCGCTACAACTAAAACGCGATCAACGAGACTCGTTAATTTACTTTCAAATAAAAGAGGAATATCTAACACAACCGCTTGCACACCTTCTTTTATGTACATTTCCTTTTGCATATTCATTTCCTCACGCACTGCCGGATGAACAATTTTATTTAACTGCAATCGTTTTTCTTCATTATAGAAAACGACACTTCCAAGCTTCGGGCGATCCAGCTCCCCATCTTCTTGTAACACTTCCGTTCCAAACACCTCTACAATTTTGTTATATGCTGGTTTTCCTCGTTCTACAACTTCTCGCGCAATAATATCTGCATCAATAACCGGTATACTCATTTCACGAAACATTTCTGATACCGTACTTTTTCCGCTTGCAATGCCTCCTGTTAATCCAATTATTACTGTCATAATAATCCTCCTCATAATATCAAAGGCGCGAAACTAATGTTCCACGCCCATACTTACATTTTCCAAATTCCAATAATAATGAGTAATACTCCAGGCAGGAATGTAAATTTTTGTAACCATTTCATATTCGATAAAACCGTACCAAGCTTCATTCCAATAAATAAAAATAAAGAACTCATAACCGCGACTAATATCGCCATCATCGCCGGTGCATAACCTAATAAAGATGCACCGATTCCAGCACCAAACGAATCTACAGAAAGAGCGATGCCGAGAAGTAGCGCTTCTCCTGCAGAAATAGTTCCTGATTTATCAAAATCGGCAACAGTCGGCTTCCGCAAAATTTGAATCACTAACCCTAGAGAAGCAATTTCTAGTTTCCAAACCTTCTCTTCTTGCTTCGGTTCTTCTTTTTTATCACTTCGAAAAAATTGGTATAATACCCAAATCCCGATTCCAATAAGAACAAACCCACCGATACGCGTTGCGATAACAGGTGAAAATATTTTCGCGATCATATGTCCAATTCCCATGGAAACGAGCATGACAGCCGCTGAACAGATTCCGATAATTATAATTGATTTTAGTGGAATTCTTACACTTCTTAATCCGTATGTTAGCCCCACACTACAGCTATCTAAGCTTAATGTAAAAGCTAATAAAATAAGAGACAAATAAAGATACATCGGTAAGCTCCTCCCTTATACATAGCTCTGCTCTATGTATATGACAAATGCCTATCCGATGTTATCCCTTTTCTATATTCTAGGCTGACAAATTGGGCAGTAATGCGTTCCCCTTCCGCCAACAACTGTTTTTTCTAATAGCGTACCGCAAGTCACACACGGTTCTCCCTTTTTTCCATATACATTTAGAAGTTCCTGGAACGAACCAATTTGTCCTTGCGAATTAATATACGTTCTAATTGTACTTCCGCCACGCTTAACCGCTTCACCCAGCGTTGTAACAGTCGCCTCATAAATTCTTTCTACTTCTTCTTCTGTTAAAGATGCAGCTTCTCGTTCTGGATGAATTTGCGAACGGAATAATACTTCATCTACATATATATTTCCAAGCCCTACTAAAAGACGCTGATCTAATAATACAACTTTTATTTTGCGATTTGTCTTTTGCAATCTCTCTTGCAAATACTTCGGTGTCAATTCAGCATCAAATGGCTCCGGTCCTAAGTCAGCAAGGGGCATTTGATTCAATTCTTCACCTTTCTTAAAGAGATGCATCGTACCAAACTTTCTCACATCTTTATAATGTAATTCAGTTCCATCTGTAAATAAGAAACGGACATGCGTATGTTTATCAATCGGCTCACCCTCTTGATGCAGTAAAAACTTACCTTCCATACGCAAATGTGAAACAATGACATAATTCGTTACATATAAAAGCAAAAACTTTCCTCTTCGCTTGATATTTTCAATTGTCTCGCCTCTTAGCATTCCTTTAAAGATTTCCGCATCATCTGGGCGTTTTACTATTTTAGGATAGGTAACGATGACATCTTCAATCGTTTTTCCCGTCACAAGATTTTCAAGCGTCCGTCTAACATTTTCAACCTCTGGTAATTCAGGCATTTCATCACTTCCTTATTTCGCGTCGTACCAAGTTGGACCGTAAGAATAATCAACTTTTAATGGAACTGCTAGTTCAATTGCATGCTCCATTACTTCAGGTACAAGCTTCTCTAATTTTTCCACTTCTTCTTTTGGCGCTTCAAAGATCAATTCATCGTGTACTTGCAGAAGTAAGCGAGCTTGTAGGCCTTCTTCTTCTAAGCGATCCGCCATAATAATCATAGCCTTTTTAATAATATCCGCCGCACTACCTTGAATTGGTGTATTCATTGCTGTACGCTCTGCAAAGCTACGTAAATTAAAGTTACGGCTCGTAATTTCTGGAATGTAACGACGGCGATTTAATAACGTTGAAACATATCCTTTTTGCTTCGCATCTTTTACAATGTCAGCCATATATTCTTGTACTCCAGGGAAACTTTCTAAATACCTTTCAATAAATTCCCCTGCCGCTTTTCTCGTGATTCCTAAGTTTTGTGAAAGGCCGTAATCACTAATACCGTATACAATGCCGAAGTTTACAGCTTTTGCTTGTCGTCTCATATTAGATGTCACTTCATCTTTTCCAACACCGAATACATCCATAGCTGTTTTCGTATGAATATCCATGTCATGTTGGAACGCTTCAACTAAACCTTCATCTTTTGCAATGTGAGCAAGCACACGAAGTTCAATTTGTGAATAATCGGCCGCGTACATAATCCATCCTTCTTCTGAAGGAATAAACGCCTGACGAATCTTCCTTCCCTCTTCTAAGCGAATCGGGATATTTTGCAAGTTTGGTTCCGTTGAACTTAGTCGTCCTGTTTGCGTTAACACTTGGTTAAAGCGAGTATGAATTTTAGATGAATCGTCATGTACAACTTTTAGTAACCCTTCAATATATGTAGAGTTTAGTTTCCCTAATTGACGGTAGTGTAAAATCTTCGGAATGATTGCATGATGATCCATAAGCTTGTCTAGTACATCAGCAGATGTAGAATAACCTGTTTTCGTCTTTTTAATAACAGGTAAATTTAAGTTTTCAAACAGAATAACCCCAAGTTGCTTCGGTGAATTAATATTAAATTCCGTTCCTGCAAGCTCATAAATCTCTTGTTCCATTTCCTTTAATCTACCCGCAAGCTCTTCTCCCATATTACGAAGACGATTCGTATCAACTGTAACACCTTTCACTTCCATGTCAGCTAATACACGAGCAAGAGGTAATTCTAACTCTGTAAATAGTTCATATTGCTCATTCTTTTCTAATTCTTTCTCGAATGTTTGCTTCACATCATATAATACATGCACTTTACGAGCGACATGCTCAGCTACTACCTCTTGCTCCGGAACAGCACGTTTCGCACCTTTCCCGTACACTTCTTCGTCAGATTTTACCGCATGTGTTTCTTTCATTTTCGCAACAGCACGGAAATCTTTATCGGTATCAGCTGGATCAAGTAAATAAGCGGCAATTAATAAATCAAAGTCAATCCCTTGAATATCTACACCTTTCCACTTTAGGGCAACGATAGCACGCTTCGCATCAAATGTATGTTTTCTCATTTCTCCATTTGCAAGCCACTCTTTAAAAGCATCCGATTTAAGAGCAACATCGGCCGGAATGAAGTAACAACCATTTTCATTTTGAATACCAAAACCTTGAATATCGGCTTTATGATAGTTATCTTCTTGCACTTCAACAATAAGCGCACTATCTTGCTGAAGCATTTCTTCTGTAACTTCTTCTACAATATCAAATGTAATATCATCTAATTCAGCTGGAGCCGTTTCCTCCGGCGTAACACCTAATTTATTTAAAAGGGATGTAAATCCTAAATTCTCGAACATCGGAATCAAATCGCTTGGTTCATACCCTTTATATGCCATATCATCTACATGCACAGTAATCGGTGCGTCTGTAATAATAGTCGCAAGTTCTTTACTCATAAGAGCTTGTTCTTTATTCGCTTCTAACTTTTCTTTTAATTTCTTTCCACTCACTTGATCTAAGTTTTCATATACTGCTTCTACCGTTTCAAATTGCGTTAATAATTTAATGGCTGTCTTCTCACCAACACCTGGTACACCTGGAATGTTATCTGATTGGTCTCCCATTAAACCTTTCATATCGATAATTTGCTTTGGTGATAAGCTATATTTCTCAAATAAAGCTTCTTTCGTATATTCATCTACTTCTGTAATCCCTTTGCGAGGAATACATACGAGTGTATTATCTGAAACAAGTTGCAGTAAGTCTTTATCTCCTGAAATAACTTTCACATGAAACCCTTGCTCACTCGCTTCTTTCGCTAAAGTCCCCATAATGTCATCCGCTTCATAATTTTCTAATTCATAGCGCGGAACATTGAATGCATCAAGCATCTCACGAATAAACGGGAATTGCTCTGATAGCTCAGGTGGCGTCTTTTGACGCCCTCCCTTATAATCACTATACGTTTTATGACGGAACGTTGTTTTCCCCGCATCAAACGCCACAAGCATGTGCGTCGGTTTTTCTTCCTCTAATATTCTCATTAACATCATCGTAAAACCATAAATTGCGTTCGTATGTATACCTTTGTCGTTATTTAAAAGCGGTAGTGCAAAGAAAGCACGATACGCGATATTATTACCATCTACTAATACGACTTTTTTTTCCAAACTACAAACCTCCCCATACAAATTTGAAACGATTTTCCCACAGAAAAAAAACCGTTCCTATCCTCTCTCTATATTAACATGACTAATAGAGAGAAGAAAAATAACGGTTTTTTTCTATCATATATAAACAGACTTACATTGGCATAAAAGGGAAGTGACGAGAATAGCATAACTACTCTCGTCCAAAATTACTCCTTGGATGAAGGGGTTTTCATATATTATATTAACAGAGCTTTATTAATATTTAATTAAGCCATTGTTAATATATTGTAAATATCCTTCATCCTATTTTTCAGTAGCTGATTTTGGTAAAACAACTGTAAATGTTGTACCTTCTCCAACCTCACTATCCACTGTAATCGTACCTTGATGTGCTTCAACTAAATGCTTTACAATTGATAAACCAAGACCCGTTCCACCCGTATTTCTACTTCTCGCTTTATCAACTCGATAAAAACGTTCAAATATACGAGGGATTTCTTCTTTACTAATACCAATTCCAGTATCCGACACTTTTATATACGCATTATATTTATCCTCTAATAATTCAACTGAAACAACGCCTCCAGCCGGCGTATATACGATTGCATTATTAATTAAATTAATAAAGATTTGTTTTAAGCGGCTCGGATCTCCAATAACGGAAACTCGTTTCAATACATTCACTTGTAAAGAGATTTCTTTTTCACCCGCTTTATTATCAAGCACCATGTGAATGTCTTCAAGAAGCCCCTTCATATCAACCGTACCCATATTTAATCTAAACCCTTGCTGCTCGATTTTTGACAAATCTAATAAATCTTCAATTAATCCTTGCATACGCTCACTTTCTTTTAAAATGATATGCAAGAAATGTTCGCAGAATTTTTTATTATCCATCGCTCCGTCCAAGAGTGTTTCTGAAAAACCTTTAATAGAAGTAATCGGTGTCTTCAATTCATGAGAAACATTCGCTAAAAAGTCTTTTCTCATTTGTTCTAATTTCTTTAACTCTGTAATGTCATGGAATACGAGAACAATCCCTTTCCACTCATGGTTTGTCCCAATAATTGGCGCTCCGTATACTTCGAAATGCTTGCGCTCAATACCTAGCGGCAATAACATTTGTTTACGCACTTTCACTTCTGTCATAAAAATTTCTTCCACAAGCTCAATAATTTCCGTATGGTGAAACGATTCATAATATAAACGGTCTAAATATTCTTCATCTGTTACGTGGAAAGTCTCCTTATAAGAACGGTTTACAAGGTTTATATAACCACGGCTATCAATTAAAATCATTCCGCTTCCCATATTTTCAATTAATGTGTGCAAACGATCTTGTTGCATTTCTTGTTCGAGTGTCATCTCTTGTAAATTACGAGCTAAAATATTAATTGCTTTACTCAGCATTCCTGTTTCATCCGAATGACTTTCATATGCACGCGCTTTATAATTACCCTTCGCTAATTCAATCGCAACTTTCGTAACTGATTCAATCGGCCTAATATATTGTCCTGTAATTTTGACACCTAAGAATACAACTACGAGACAAGCAATGACAAATCCGATAATTAATAATCCCCACGTTTTTTGGTGAACGTCCCTCAAAGTATCAATTGTACTTTTCACCAAAATGTATCCTTGTTTCCCTTCTACATCCTGGACGAACACAGCATGATAAAATTCATTCTTTTGATCTGTTTCTTTCGTAATGACTTTATTTTTTTGTTTTCCTGCTTCAGAAGAAAGTTCTTTAATCATCTCTTGACTAAATGCAGATTGTTTCCCTCCGCTATATTGAACTTTCTTTTTTTCATCCACAAATATAATAGAAGCTGGTATTTGTTCTTCTAACTTTTCAAATACATATGGCTTTTTTAAAACAGAATCAAACCCTTGCTCCTCTGCTAATACAGCAACATACCTTGTCTCTTTTACCATTCTTTCTTTAGCATGATCTATATAGTAATTTTCAAATACGGTTTCTAATAATACACCTAGTCCAACTAAAATAAAAACGATAAGAGAAACAAAAGTAAAAAGAAGCCTGGAACGAAATTTATTCATCCCCTTTTGGCTCCTCTAATTTATAACCTAAACCACGTATCGTTTTAATGTACGTCGGTTTTTTCGTATTTTGTTCAATTTTATCGCGCAAATGGCTAATATGGACATCAACAATTCTTGTATCACCGGCAAAATCATAATTCCATACAGCACTCAATAATTGGTCACGAGTTAATACACGACTTTTATTTTTTGCAAGATAAACAAGTAACTCAAATTCTTTCGGTGTTAGTTCCAGTTTCCTACCTTGGAAGTACGCTTCATAAAACTCCGGTAAAATTTTAAGCTCTGCAATTATGATACTATCTTCATCTGGCGTTTCCGAAACCTTTTCTTCTTGCTGTAATTTCGTGCGGCGCAAAATCGCTTTCACACGAGCAACAACTTCCCTTGGGCTAAACGGCTTCGTCATATAATCATCAGCCCCAAGCTCAAGACCTAGCACCTTATCAAATTCATCATCTTTTGCTGTTAGCATTAAAATCGGCGTCATAACACGCTGCAATCGTAATTCTTTACAAACTTCCATACCATCCATTTTTGGAAGCATTAAATCTAATATAATTAAATCTGGGCGTTCTGTTGTCGCTTTTTGAAGCGCCATTTCTCCATCCATCGCTGTTATAACTTCAAACCCAGCTTGTTGTAAATTAAATTCAATTAAAGTTAAGATAAATTCCTCATCATCAACTACTAAAATACGATTGTTCATTCTTTTCCTCCAAGTTATAGACTTGAAACCTTCTTCATCCTAGTATTTTCCCCGTTATTCTCATCATACTAGAAAACAAGGTCTCCCTCAATATAATTGTCTATTCATGGAGCTCGTTTGTGTAAAATTGAGAAAATAGAAGTAATTACGACTCACCTTCAGCTACACAGGATTTTTCCAAACTTTATAGATCGCTCTCTCTTTTTTAAAGCTCACTTCCGTATGAACTATACAATCTCGATTTTGCGCTAGGAAAAACGAAAGAGCATACGCTATTTTATAATCTGGTGTTTCATATCCATCAAATACTTTCCCGTACATTTCATTCGCGATTGAATCGGCCCATACTTCAGCTTCTCTTATCGTTTCAAAAATAATGTCTTCCCTTTCCCATTTCAAAGTTATATCACCCTTTCCAAACAAAAAGTAGCGCTAGCATACCCTTAATAAGAATATGACTAGCGCTACTTTTATATCATTCTAACTTTCATTTTTTAAAAATTATCTAATGCTTTTTCCATAATGGAAACAGATTTAAAAGGTGGTGTTACTGTTAATGAACCTTTTACAACAGTTTCTCCTTTTTCATCATGAGCAAATACAAGCATATCAATTGTATGTTCCTCCTCTGAAACAGCCACAACTTCAAAGTGGATTTGTAACGTTTCATAATGGTGAACATGTTTCACGAACGTAAGGTCCTTCCTAGTAATATGACTACCTGGACCTGGTAAATATTTCGTAACCGCCGTTGTAATCAGCCCCGTTAGCATAATGCTTGGGACAATCGGCTTTTCATACGGAGTTTGGGATGCGTAATCATGCTGAATATATAATGGATTGGCATCATTCGTTAACCCTAAATACAATAACAAATCTTTATCCTCAATTTTTTCAGTGATAGATAATTTCTCTCCTACTGTAATTTCATCCATTTTACGACCAATTTGAACTTTTTTCTTTAACATGTTACAACCCCCTCCGATTTTTTCACCTTATTATCCTACTAAAAGCGATACCTTATCCGAAATTTACTATGATGAGGGCAATGTATAGTATAAGTCTATAGTTTCATTATAGGATACACCTAATGATAGCGTTTTCATATTATTTCAAAAAAACATTTCAATATATAGTAGAAAAAGATTCGGGGCCCCGAATCTTTTTCCGCTTATATTTAATTATTAAACAAGAACTTTCATAACGTTACGTACAGATTCGACAGAGCGATCTAACGCTTCTTTTTCATCTGCAAGAAGTTCTAATTCAATAATTTTTTCAATTCCGTTACCACCTAGAATTACTGGTACCCCTAAGTAAATGTCACTATAACCATACTCACCTTCAAGGTATGCAATAGCAGGTAATACACGGCGTTGATCTTTCAAGATTGCTTCTGTCATTTCAACTAAAGAAGCTGCTGGCGCGTAATATGCACTACCGTTTCCTAATAAACCTACAATCTCGCCGCCACCTTTACGTGTACGTTCTACAATTGCCTCTAAACGCTCTTTTGGAATTAATGTTTCTAACGGAATGCCACCTGCATAGGAATAGCGTACAAGAGGTACCATATCGTCACCATGTCCACCAAGAACAAATCCTGTAATGTCTTTCACAGAAAGGTTTAACTCTTGTGAAATAAATGTACGGAAACGAGCTGTATCTAATACGCCCGATTGACCGATAACACGCTCTTTCGGGAATCCTGCTTCTTTAAATACAGAATATGTCATTGCATCAACTGGATTTGTTAATACAACAATAATCGCATTTGGTGAATGTTTTGCAATGTCGCGCGTAATACTTTTCATAATTTTAGAGTTTGTTGCTACTAAGTCATCACGGCTCATACCAGGCTTACGCGCAATACCTGCTGTAATAACGACAACGTCAGAATCAGCAGTATCTGCGTAATCAGATGTACCAATAATGTTAGCATCAAAACCTTGTACTGGGCTCGCTTCTAACATATCTAACGCTTTCCCTTTTGTTGGATTTTCCAGCTGTGGAATGTCCACTAATACAACATCTGCAAGTTCTTTTTGTGCTAATAAGAATGCTGTTGTTGCTCCTGTAAATCCTGCACCGATGACTGAAACTTTCTTGCGTTTGATTGTCATAATTTACCCCCCGCTTTAATTATGCGTTTTTGATTATCGCTACATCCATGTTTTTAATAAGTTCATTAGCGAACTCAGAACATTTCACTTCTGTTGCACCTTCCATTAAGCGTGCGAAATCATAAGTTACTACTTTTGATTCAATTGTTTTCTCAACTGAATCAGTTACTAAATTCGCAGCTTCGTTCCATCCTAAGTGCTCTAATAATAATACACCAGAAAGAAGAACAGAAGATGGATTTACTTTATCTAAACCTGCATATTTTGGAGCTGTACCATGTGTAGCTTCAAAGATAGCATGTCCAGTCACATAGTTAATGTTTGCACCAGGTGCAATACCAATTCCACCTACTTGTGCAGCAAGTGCATCCGAGATGTAGTCTCCGTTTAAGTTCATTGTTGCAACAACATCGAACTCACGTGGACGAGTTAAAATTTGTTGTAAGAAGATGTCTGCAATAGAATCTTTTACGATGATTTTCCCAGCCACTTCTGCGTCTGCCATCGCTTTATTCGCTGCATCTTTTCCATCTTTTTCAACAATGCGATCATATTCAGCCCAAGTAAATACTTTGTCGCCGAATTCTTGTTCAGCTACTTCGTAACCCCAGTTTTTGAAAGCACCTTCTGTAAATTTCATAATGTTTCCTTTATGAACTAATGTAACAGAAGAGCGTTTTTCATTAATTGCATATTGAATTGCAGCGCGAACAAGACGCTTTGTCCCTTCCTCTGAAATTGGTTTAATACCAATCCCTGATGTTTCTGGGAAGCGGATTTTATTAACACCCATTGCTTCTTTTAAGAAAGCAAGAACTTTTTCTGCTTCTGGAGAACCTTGTGCATATTCAATTCCAGCGTAAATATCTTCTGTATTTTCACGGAAAATAACCATATCAGTATCTTCCGGACGTTTTACAGGTGAAGGAACACCTTCAAAGTAACGAACTGGACGTAGACATACATATAAATCTAATTCTTGACGAAGCGCAACGTTTAGAGAACGAATACCACCACCAACTGGAGTTGTAAGTGGACCTTTAATTGCGATTAAATATTCACGAATTAAATTTAAAGTCTCTTCTGGTAACCACTCGCCTGTTTGGTTGAATGCTTTTTCCCCTGCAAGCACTTCTTTCCAAACGATTTTCTTCTCACCATCATAAGCTTTTTCAACTGCTGCTTCTATTACGCGAGATGCTGCAGCCCAAATATCAGGACCAATTCCATCTCCTTCGATAAATGGAATAATCGGATTGTTTGGTACATTCATAACACCATTAGTTACAGTAATTTTTTCACCTGTTGTCAATGTGATAACCCCCATGTTTGAAATTTCATATGTATGAAACTGAGGGAATAACCCCTCAGTTCAAACCGTTAGTCAAATTTAAATATTCTAATCATTACATCTTCCCAAAAAAATCAGACTTTTGAAAGCGTATTTTCACTATCAAAATAGTGTTTTTCGCTTATCGTTGCGCTAGCGGAACGTACACTTGATGTGTCGGTCCATCATAATCAGCACGCGGACGGATTAAACGGTTGTTTTCATATTGTTCTAGAATATGAGCTAACCAGCCTGACATACGGCTAATTGCAAAGATAGGTGTAAATAAGTCATGGTCAATTCCTAAACAATGGTATACAGAAGCTGAATAGAAATCAACATTTGGTGGAAGACCTTTTTCTTTTGTTACAATGTCTTCAATTTTGATAGACATATTATACCATTTGTCTTCTCCTAAAAGCACGCATAATCTCTTAGACATTTCGCGTAAGTGTTTCGCGCGTGGATCACCATGCTCATATACGCGATGACCAAATCCCATAATTTTCACTTTATTTTGAAGAGCATTATGAATATATGATTCTACATTTTCTTCTTCGCCAATTTCAGTTAACATCTTCATTACATTTTCATTTGCCCCGCCGTGAAGAGGACCTTTTAATGCACCGATTGCTGCTGTAATACCAGAATACACATCTGAAAGTGTAGCTACGCAAACACGTGCAGTAAATGTAGAAGCGTTTAACTCATGATCGGCATGAAGTACAAGTGCCTTATCAAAAGCCTCAATTTCAACTTCATTTGGCTCACGATCATTTAACATGTACAAGAAGTTTGCAGCTAATGATAGATCTTTTCTTGGCTCAACAACATCTAAACCTTTGCGAATTCTTGCATAAGCCGCAATTAAAGTTCCGACTTGAGCCTGTAATTTAACCGCTTTCAAATAATTAGACTTTCCATCCATTATTTCAGCGCTCTCATCATATAATGATAGCATGGAAATCGCAGTTCGTAAAACCGACATCGGGTGCGCGATTTTTAAATCTACTTGTTTCAAATATGTTAAAATCTCACCTGGAACTTTATAGTATTCTGATACAGTCTCTTTAAATTCCGCTAGTTCTTGTTCGTTAGGAAGCTTGCGGTGCCATAATAAGTACACTACTTCTTCAAACGTAGCATTCTCAGCTAAATCATCAATATTATACCCAACATAAGTTAATGTATCATCAATAATAGAGCTCACAGATGATGTTGTTGCTACTACCCCTTCTAAACCTCGAATAACAGTCATGACATTCTCTCCTTTTCCTGAAAATTCTCCCAACCTTGCTCCTTATATCTATTTGCTCCCCTTATAAATTATGAACGCCCGTTCACTCTTTAGGCAAGCAAAATGCACGATCATGCAAATTTGTTGCGATGTTCCCCTCTTATTATCCATTGCCTACATGGAAAGCATGAGCGTGAATGTCTCCCCGAATCCTCACGCTCAGAACAACAAGTTAGTGAGGAAAATAAATTCCGAAGAGTTTTATGATAAAAACAACATAAAACAATATCATTATAAAATTGTTTTATGTTGTTTTTATTTTATCTGGTGTAAAGTCTCTGCTGTTATGTAACTTTTCAAAGTTTCTAATTCTATTATAAACAATTATCTGACTTTTGTGAACAGGAAGAATTCAAAATTTTTATATTACTATAAAATTCCTTATTTAAACATCTGTATAATACTCATAACTGCATAGGCAATTCCAGCCCCAATTAATGGACCTACAGCAACTCCATTAAATAAAGCTACAGCTATAATTGTCCCAAAAACAAGTGCGGTTGTAATATGAGGATCAGTCGTTAATAATTGCACCCCACCTTTCGCCAATAAAGCAACCGCTACTCCTGAAGCTAAAGCAATCCATGCATAGTATGATTTCGCCGCTTCTCCAAGCTGTTTAAACCCTATTTCCCCCGTCGCAATTGGGACAAGCACCGCAATTGTAATAACCGTCACACCGAGGTTAATTCCTTTCGTTTGTAAATAAGGAAAGACTTTATCGCCTAAAAACGTAAACTTCAATAAAAATAACACTCCAACAGCTACAGTAAGCGATTGGTTTTTAGCAATAAGTCCTATAATAAGTAGTATGAATAAAAATAACGTTGACTGACTAATCATGATTGCACTTCCTTTCTGAAAATAATGAACTTGTTTCCAAACAAAAATACCCTTAAACCTATCGTTATACATGCTATACCGATGCATATTTGACAATTATATAAAGAAAAAAATTGATTTTCATATACATTCCAAAATTACAAACAAGACTTTAACCAGAAAAAAATAAAGCATGCATATACATTTAAAAGCGGATGTCTCTCCTTTCTTTTATAATAAGAAACAGGTAAAATAAAAAAGAGAGAAAATGAAGTTTTTACCATATAGTAGAAGCGTCACCAACAAGCTTCTGTAGTCATTAATCCGCTGCAAAAGCAGGCTAAATCCATCATTCCACTATAACATAAAGTGCAACTTTGATCAGTGAATCTCACTAGTTATAAGTTGAACGAATTAGGATAATCCAAATTGGAATGGGAGGTATACATCTTTGAACCGAAACTTACTATATATGATATTACGACTCATATTTGTCATTGCAGCAACGGTAGTTGGGTTCTATGCATTGCTGCACATGTCAGGCCTGATCTACCCTTTTATTATCGCTTTTGCATTCGCTTATTTGATTAATCCTGTCGTCAATTTCCTTAATCAAAAACTACAATTCCCTCGCGCATTAGCGGTACTCGTTAGCTTAATTCTCGTATTCGGAGCTATCGTCGGACTCGTTACATACCTTGTAACTGAAGCAATATCTGCCACAACATACTTACTACAAATTGTCACAGTGAAGTTTCCAGATATCGTTGCATTCGCCCAAGAATTTGCACTTAATCATATTATGCCTCTCTATGATGATTTAATTTCTAAATTTAATCATCTTGGAGAACCACAGCGATACACTATTACACAAAACATTCAAAACTTAGGCACCGGAGCAACGACACAAATGAAAGAACTTTTAACCGCCATTATAAGCGGATTAACAAATTTCATTAGTGCATTACCAACAACTTTAACTGTCCTTGTATTCGTCTTATTAGCCACCTTCTTCATTAGTTACGATTGGCACCGTCTTGCTCATAAAGTAAGAAAACTTCTACCTAATCGTGTACACGGATACGGAAAAACTATTTTTGTCGATTTAAGAAAAGCTTTGTTTGGTTTTGTTAAAGCGCAACTTACACTCGTATCTATGACAACTATCATTGTACTAATCGGCCTTTTAATATTACGCGTGCCATACGCAATTACTATCGCGATTATTACAGGGGTTGTAGATTTACTCCCGTATTTAGGAACTGGAGCCGTCTTCGTTCCTTGGGTTATATACGTATTTTTCACAGGTGATACTGCATTCGCCATCGGTCTTCTCATCCTATACATCGTCGTGATTGTCCAAAGACAAATCATGGAGCCAAAAGTACTTTCATCTAATATTGGACTCGATCCATTAGCGACACTCATCGCTCTATTTGTCGGCTTTAAGCTCTTTGGTTTTTTAGGATTAATCATCGGTCCAGTCATATTAGTACTACTTAATACATTACACAAAGCTCATGTATTCCACGATTTATGGAAATTCATTAAAGGCTCACCATCAAAATAATGTTTTCTAACTCATACACAACAAAAAATCAACTGTAATCAGTGGGAAATTCCCACTGATTATTCACTGTACTTTTTGCACTACTACATTTAAAAGGGGATTTCCTAAAAAAGGATAATTCTCTTATTTTTTTGCATAAAAACGCATATTTCAGGCCGGGAATACATTTTTATTCTATTTATTCTATAATTATTACTTACATTTATTACTTTTTATGTAAATGAATAAATATACAAAACAAGGCAGGTGAACCCTTTAATCAGTAATTTTTCTTCTCCTATCTAACTTCTGCTCACTAGTCGAATCTTACTACATGCAAGAACATCACCCTAATGTAACACTTTTCATTCACAAGAACCCTCTGTATCCTATCGTTTAATAACTAACAATAATCCACCCCCAACAAGAAGCTAACAATTGACTATAAATAGCAAACAAAAAAAATAACGCGTAGATCGCTATAATCTACGCGTTATTTCTGAACAATAATAGTAGTTCTCTTTCTAAATTTCCAATCAATCCACTTCATAACAACCGGCTTCAATAAAGCCCTCGTTACAGGAACAACAAAGATAAAACCTATTATATCCGTCACATATCCAGGCAGTACTAAAAGAATACCTCCTACGAATATAAAAATACCATCTAGAACCGTATCACCGGGCATTTCTCCTCTATTTAACCTAAATTGAATCTCTCTAAGCACTTTAAACCCTTGTCGTTTCGCCAAATATACACCAACAATACCCGTAAATACAATCATAGCGAACGTAGACCATAAACCTATTACATGACTCGATCCTATCAATACCGCAATCTCGATCGCCGGTATTACAATAAGTAAGAATAGTAACCACTTCACAGCTCCACACTCCTTCATATTTCATTCAAAAGGTGAAAGCATCACTTTCCACCATCCACCTTACAAAACCCCTTATGAGCCTCTTAAAACGCTCATACAAGCTTTACAAAGGACGAATAACCCTCTTCTACTAAACATTATAATAAACGTTTTTCAAAGCGATTTCAGGCATTTAAAGCTAGCTCTATACTTTTTTGTGTAAAAAAAAGAGAAGGACTCCGATCCTTCTCTCCATATTACTTCTTATAGCACTTCCGCATGTCCATTATAAACAATTCCGCGCGCTGCATCAACTGTTACTTCTTGGCCACTTTTTAAAGTTGTTGTTACGCCGTTTACACCAACGATAACAGGAATACCGATTGATACACCTACAACAGCTGCATGGCTTGTTAGACCGCCTTCTTCTACAACTAGAGCTGCAGCTTTTTCAATTGCAGGAATCATATCTTTATCAGTGCTTGTTGTAACAAGGATATCACCTTTGTTTACGTTCGCTACAGCTTCAGCAGCTGTTTTCGCTACAACTACTTTACCTTTTGCAGCTTTACGACCGATTCCTTGTCCTTTAGCAACTTCTTCACCAACAACGTGGATTTTCATTAAGTTTGTTGTACCAGTTTCAGCAACTGGAACACCAGCAGTGATTACTACAGTATCTCCAAGTCCGATTAGACCCGCATCCATACCTGTTTGAATTGCTGTATCTAACATTTCGTCAGTAGAAGCTGCACGTTTTCCAGCCATAAATGCTTGAACACCCCAAACAAGTGCAAGACGACGTCCTACTTGCTCGTCAGATGTTACAGCTACGATTGGAGATTTCGGACGGTATTTAGAGATCATTTTCGCAGTATGTCCACTTTCTGTTGGAGCTACGATTGCAGCTACATCAAGAGCAAGTGCTGTATGCGCAACAGATTGGCTAATTGCATCTGTAATTGTTGGAGTGAACTCTTTAATACGTTTTTTGAACATATCTTCATATTGTAATGATTTTTCAACACGTACCGCAATGTTAGCCATCATTGTTACAGCTTCTACAGGGTATTGACCCGCAGCAGTTTCACCTGAAAGCATGATTGCATCTGTTCCATCGAAGATTGCGTTTGCTACGTCACTTGCTTCCGCACGAGTTGGACGTGGGTTACGTTGCATAGAATCTAACATTTGTGTTGCAGTAATAACTGGTTTGCCTAATACGTTACATTTTTTGATTAGACGTTTTTGTACTAATGGTACTTCTTCTGGCGGAATTTCTACACCCATATCACCACGAGCAACCATTAAACCGTCAGAAACTTCTAAGATTGAATCGATGTTGTCGATACCTTCTTGGTTTTCGATTTTTGGTACGATTTGGATGTATTGAGCGTTATGCCCTTCTAATAATTCACGAATTTCTAATACGTCAGATGCTTTACGTACGAAAGATGCTGCGATGAAATCAACTTTTTGCTCGATACCGAAAACGATATCTTGTACGTCTTTTTCAGTGATACCAGGAAGCTTAATGCTTACGTTTGGTACGTTAACACCTTTTTTATTTTTTACAGTTCCGCTGTTTAATACTTTTGTACGGATGTCTCCGTCAGCTTTCTCGATTACTTCTAGTTCGATAAGACCGTCATCGATTAGAATACGAGAACCCGGGTCAACATCATCATAAAGACCAGCATAAGATACAGAGAACTTCTCTGCAGTTCCTAATACTTGTTCAGTAGAAAGAATTACTTCTGCACCTGTTACAAGCTCAGCTTGTCCGTCTACGAAGTCATGTGTACGGATTTCTGGACCTTTTGTATCAAGTAAGATACCAACTGTTTTACCAGTTTTCTTTGAAGCTTCACGAATATTTTTAATACGAGCTCCATGCTCTTCATGGCTACCATGAGAGAAGTTTAAACGAGCAACGTTCATACCCGCTTCCATTAATTGCTCTAATTTCTCAATACTTTCACTAGCAGGACCTATAGTACATACAATTTTAGTTTTACGCATATTGCACCTCCGAAAATTATGAAACCGTTCCCAAATACAAGGCATTAAGCCAATTAGATAGATAATTCTTTAGATAATTGATACATATCTTTATCGATTGTATGCTTTTGAGCTAACGCTTCGATAATGTCATGATCAACAAGTTTATTATTTTGAATACCAACACAACGTCCGCCATTACCAGCAATTAATAATTCAACTGCTCTTGCGCCAAGACGACTAGCTAATACACGGTCTTGTGCACTTGGTGATCCACCACGTTGCACGTGACCTAATACAGTTACACGAGTATCAAAGCTTGTTGCTTCTTCAATGTGCTTACCGATGTCAATTGCACTTCCAACACCTTCAGCTACAACGATAATACTGTGCTTTTTGCCACGTTCACTACCGCGTTTCAGACGAGCGATAACATCTTCCATGTCATACTTTTCTTCTGGAATTAAGATAGTTTCTGCACCATCAGCTAAACCAGCCCATAATGCGATATCTCCAGCGTGACGTCCCATTACTTCGATAACATATGTACGTTCATGAGATGTAGCTGTATCACGGATTTTATCAATTGCATCAATAACAGTATTTAAAGCTGTATCGAAACCAATTGTGAAGTCTGTTCCAGGGATATCATTGTCGATTGTACCTGGTACACCTACACATGGGAATCCTTGCTCAGTTAATTTTTTTGCGCCTTGGTAAGAACCATCTCCACCAATAACAACAAGTCCTTCAATACCATGTTTCTTTAATTGCTCGATTCCTTTTAGTCGTACTTCTGGGTCTTTAAACTCAGGACATCTTGCTGTATATAATTTTGTACCACCGCGGTGGATAATATCGCCAACAGAACCAAGTTCTAATTTTTCAATATGACCAGAAATTAAACCAGCGTATCCATGGTAAATACCATATACTTCAATATCATGGAAAATCGCTTTACGAACAACTGCACGAATGGCAGCATTCATACCAGGTGAATCTCCACCACTCGTTAATACACCAATACGTTTCATTTGTACTCACCTCATAAAGATTATTTGCCTTATAATAAAATAACACGAAAAAATACAAAAACACAATGGAGAAGATGTGTCTTTTCATAATAAAAACGTGCATTCGCGAAGAGGAACGCACGCTTTTCTTATTTTATCCCAATGGAAGCGTTTGAAAACGAAACTTGCCCAATTTTCATATATTTTTCATAACGTTTTTCGATTAATTCATCTTTCGAAATTCCGCTTAATTGCTCAAAAGTTTTCTTAAGCATTAAATCTATATTTTCTGATTGTTTCAAAATATTACGATGCGCTCCGCCTTTTGCCTCTGGAATAATTTCGTCAATTACACCTAATTCTTTCAAATCTAATGCTGTGATTTTCATCGCTTCTGCAGCTTCTTTTGCTTTACCAGCATCTTTCCAAAGAATCGCCGCCGCACCCTCTGGTGTAATAACAGAATAAGTGGAATTTTCTAGCATATGAATGTAATCTCCTACTCCAAGACCTAACGCACCACCGCTACCACCTTCACCGATAACAATGCAAATAACAGGTACAGTTAAACCCGCCATTTCAAATAAATTACGGGCAATTGCCTCACTTTGTCCACGTTCTTCAGCTGCTTTACCAGGATAAGCTCCCTTCGTATCGATGAAACAAATAATGGGACGATTAAACTTTTCCGCTTGTTTCATTAGACGCAGTGCTTTTCGATATCCTTCTGGATGAGGCATCCCAAAATTACGACGAATATTTTCTTTCGTATCTTTTCCGCGTTGGTGCCCAATTACAGTTACAGGCATCCCCTTATATTTCGCAATGCCGCCGACAATCGCTGCATCGTCGCCAAATAGGCGATCTCCATGACATTCAAAAAAATTAGTAAATAAGTGCTCAATATAATCGAGCGTTGTCGGTCGTTCTGCATGACGAGCAATTTGAACACGGTCCCATACTTTCATATTGCCGTATATATCTTCCTCTAGTTTTTCTAGCTTGTCTTCCAAAATACGAATCTCCTCACTGAAGTCCATCTGGCTGTTTTTCGTATAGTCTTTCAGTTCACGAATCTTATTTCTTAGCTCAACAACTGGTTTCTCAAATTCTAGCTCTGCCATACAGCCATTTCCCCTCCTTGATGAACTTCTAAAATCTTACGGAGTGATTCTCTCATATCATCACGATGCACCACCGCATCTAATTGACCGTGCTCTAGTAAAAATTCTGCCGTTTGGAAATCTTCTGGCAGTTTCTCACGCACTGTTTGTTCAATTACGCGTCTACCAGCAAATCCGATAAGTGCACCTGGCTCTGCAAGATTGTAATCACCAAGTGAAGCGAAACTCGCTGAAACCCCGCCCGTCGTCGGGTGAGTCATAACAGAAATAAATAACCCTCCTGCATTACTATGCTTTTTCAAAGCTACGCTTGTTTTCGCCATTTGCATTAAACTTAATATCCCTTCTTGCATACGGGCACCACCCGACGCAGTAAAGATAATAAATGGAACTTGTAAGTCGTATGCCTTTTCAACCGCACGAGCAATTTTTTCTCCTACAACAGAGCCCATGCTGCCCATTCGAAAACGAGAATCCATTACTGCAACAACAACAAGCATGTCATCAATTGTTCCTTCACCAGTTACAACCGCTTCATACAATTCAGTCTTCTTACGATCGTTTTCTAGTTTCTCTTCATATCCCGGAAACTCAAGTGGATTTAGTGAAACCATCTCTTTGTCATACTCACGAAATGAACCTTCGTCCAATATACTATCAAGGCGTTCCCATGCATTCATCGGATGATGATATCCACAATTCACGCATACTTTTAAATTTTTAAGAAGCTCTTTCGTATACATGATTTTTTTACATTTCGGACATTTTGTCATAACGCCATCTGGTACATCTTTTCGTATTTGTTCTGAAGGTATTGCAGCGTACTTTTTCTTTTTCACGAATAAATCTCTTAGCACAATTTGACCCCCTTCGTTGAGAGCTAAGGTTAGCGTAAGAAGAAAATGGGGCTAACACCAATGTTTGATGTTAGCCTTATCTTCTCAATCTGTCTAATAACCTCTCTCTTTACGTTTAACTTTAACCGCTATGCGGTAGAATGTTTGTCATAACGTGTCATGGTCATTTCGACAAATTTTATACATTACGAGTGAAACTGTATATTCTCTACTAATTCATCGTAAATTTTTAACGCATCATTTTCTTGTTTCACTTCCAAAGTAGCATAAAGCTTTCTATAGATTTCGATAGAATCTCCTGAAACTTCACAAGAAAGAGTTGCAACGTAATCATTTACGATCATCCAAATGCGATAGAGTAAATAATTATCGAATTGTTCGATAAGTGTTTTAAAGAACGTTTGATGAAGCACCGGAATTGAGCTTTCATTTTCTTCAAGCACTTGGTGTAATTTACTTAGTACTCCAGAAAACGTTTCTTTCGGTAAATTACATACAAGTCGAATCATATCTTTCTCAAGCAAACGTTTTGTTTGTAATAAATCACGAATTGTTTTCTCATCTTGCAGTAGAAACGGAGCAATTAATTGTACAAGACCGTTATCGTAAAAGTTTCGAATAAACGTCCCCTCACCACGTCTCGTTTCAATTAATCCTACCAGTTCTAAAGCACGTAATGCTTCTCTTACAGAGGAACGTCCAACATTTAAGCGTGAACTTAACTCACGCTCAGATGGCAAACGATCTCCTGCTACTAAACAATCCTCTTCCATAATGGAACGGATTTTTTTTACAATTTCGAGATATACTTTTGTATTTGATGATGTCAATGGAAATTCCTCGCTTATTCTTTACCAATCAGCGCTAATCGTTTTGTTTTCTCAGCGACTTCATTTGGATCTACTTGACGGCGAGCCACTCCTGTCTCCATTGCTGCTTTCGCAACGTAAGCCGCTACTTGAGGCGCTACACGCGCGTCAAATGGCGCTGGAATGATATGGTCTGCATTCAACTCATCCTCTGATACAAGCTCTGCAATGGCTTGTACAGCTGCCATCTTCATTTCTTCATTAATTTGTGTCGCATGTACATCAAGTGCACCGCGGAAAATACCTGGGAACGCTAGTACATTATTTACTTGGTTCGGGAAGTCAGAACGACCTGTTCCAACAACAGCTGCGCCCGCTGCTTTTGCCAATTCTGGCATAATTTCTGGAACCGGATTCGCCATTGCAAAAATAATTGCATCGTCATTCATTGTACGAACCATCTCTTCATTTAATGCACCTGCTGCAGATACACCAATGAATACGTCCGCACCTTGTAAAACGTCAGCTAAAGAACCTTCGATACGATTCTTATTTGTATATTTTGCAACTTCATCCTTCACCGGATTCATACCGACAGGACGACCTTCATAGATTGCACCTTTACGGTCACACATAATAACGTCACGTACACCATAGCGATATAAAAGTTTAATGATTGCAATACCTGCTGCACCTGCACCATTTGCGACAACTTTAATGTCGGACATTTTCTTTCCAACTAACTTCAGCGCGTTCACAAGACCTGCTACTGTTACGATAGCTGTTCCGTGTTGATCATCATGGAATATCGGAATGTTTGTCTCTTTTTTCAAACGTTCTTCAATAACGAAGCAGTTTGGTGCTGCGATATCTTCTAAGTTTACACCGCCAAAAGTTGGCTCCATTAATTTTACAGTTTCAACAATTTTATCTACATCGTTTGTATTTAAGGCAATCGGGAATGCATCTACGCCAGCAAAGCTCTTGAATAATACAGCTTTACCTTCCATTACTGGAAGAGATGCTTCAGGTCCAATGTTACCAAGACCAAGTACAGCCGTTCCATCTGTCACAACTGCTACCATATTTCCCTTCATTGTATATTCATATACCTTACTTTTATCGTCATAAATTTCTTTACAAGGCTCTGCAACCCCTGGAGAATATGCAAGACTTAAATCTTTTGCATTTTCTACTTTTACTTTTGATACAGTTTCTAATTTTCCTTGATGCACTTTATGCATATGAAGTGCTTCTTCACGAAGTGTTGACAAACTATCCACTCTCCTCAAATTATTCTGGCTGATATCAACTTCTCCAAGTGGTCTGACCACGAACACTACTACTATAATAATCGAAGTGTAGGGAAATTGTCCATTATATTTTCACAACGACATTTTCGTCCCCGACAATTTCACGAAGTGCTCCTAAGCATTCTTCACTTGGATGAATCGATAAACTTCGAGATAATTGTACCATTTTATGTTCCTTTTCATAATAAATTAGTACTTTCGTAAAACCTGAATAGTCAAACAATATTTTCGTAACTTGATTTACAAGCTTTTTTTCATATTGAGACGGCAATTTCACGTAAACAGATGCTTCTTTCATTCCTTCATAAACATCCATTTCTTCTAGCGGATATAGTCCATTCACGATCCATTGCAACTTATGATTTCTTTGCTCAATCGTACCATCAACTAAAACAATTTCCCCTTCTTGTAACCTGTGTGAAAAATGTATATACGTTTCTGGAAAAATGACGGCTTCCATTTCATCATTTTGATCACAGAATGTAATAAACGCCATCTTTTGCAACTTTTTCGTACGAATAACTTTCACACTTGTTATATATACGATTGCTCTTTGTACTTTTTTCTTATGTCGCATCGCCTGAGCAAGAGATGGGATTTCTAATTCTTTTCCTAACTCCGCATACTGCGCTGTCGGATAGCTAGATAAATAAAAACCGAGTGCTTCCTTCTCCTTATTTAACTGTTCAATAAAGGATAGCTCTTCTCCTTGTACATATTTTGATTTCGGAACAGCATCCCCTAAATCAAAGTCACGTGCAAGATTTGCATACTCTAACGCTCCTTTAAGACTTTTCCATAACGTCGTCCTCGAAACACCAAAATCGTCAAAACATCCAGACCAGACAAACGCTTCTAAATTTCGCTCTGTTACAAATTTTGATGGCATACGAAGACAAAACTCAAATAAATCTTCGAACATTTTTTTCTCTCGTTCTTCGAGTAGCGCAGTCACGGTAGCCATTCCGATATTCCGAATCGAAAGTAAACTATATCGAATCGCATTCCCTTCTATTTGGAAGTTGTAACCACTTCTCTGAAGAGACGGCGGTAAAACGTGAAAACCTTTCCGCTTCGTTTCTCGTACATACTGCACAATCTTATCTTCATTTCCAATTGCGCTTGATAATAACGCAGTCATAAATTCCAGCGTATAATTCGCTTTTAAATATGCAAGCTGATATCCGATCATACTGTAAGCTACAGCGTGACTTCGGTTAAAACCGTAATTCGCAAATCTTACGATTAAATCGTAAATTTGTTCTGAAGATGTCTCATCGTATCCGTTTTCCAAACAACCTTGAACAAAGTGCTTGCGTTCTTGATCTAAAATATCACGATTCTTTTTACTCACAGCACGGCGCAGTAAATCCGCTTCTCCAAGCGAAAATCCAGCTAACTTCGATGCGATTTGCATTATTTGTTCTTGGTATACGATTACGCCGTATGTTCGTTCTAAAATGGGCTTTAAATCCTGATGTAAATATTCAATTCGTCTTTCCCCATGCTTCGATTCAATAAAGGTTGGAATTTGTTCCATCGGTCCTGGTCTGTATAAAGAGTTAACAGCAACTATGTCTTCAAATTCATTCGGTTTTAACCCGCGAAGTACATTTCGCATACCACCTGATTCAAGCTGGAATACACCTGTTGTATCCCCTCTTCCTAACAATTGAAACGTCTTTTCATCTTGAAGAGGTAAATTTCTTATATCAATTTGTTTCCCAGTTTTTTTAACAATAAACTTTATAATATTTTCAAGTAACGTTAAATTACGTAAGCCTAAAAAATCCATCTTGAGCAATCCAAGTTCTTCTAGTGCATCAGCTGGATATTGCGTAACATAAACATCGTTATGCCCTTCTTGAATCGCTATACTTCCCGTTAACGGTTCTTGGCTCATTATAACGCCAGCTGCATGAATAGACGTATGACGCGGTAATCCCTCTACACGTTTTGCAATTTCAAACACACGCTCATGCAAAAGATTCCCTTGTATAAACTCACGGAGCGATTGCGATTCCTCATATGCATCTTTTAACGTTATACCAAGCTTTGATGGGATAAGTTTTGAGAATATGTCGATATCTCTTGGCGGGAGCCCCATTACACGAGCAATGTCTCTAATTGCGGCTTTCGCTGCAAGAGTTCCGAACGTTACAATTTGAGCGACACGAAGCTGACCATATTTATCTTTCACATATCGAATCATCTCATCACGTCTTATATCTGGAAAATCAATATCAATATCTGGAAGTGTCACACGTTCAGGGTTTAAAAACCTCTCAAATAATAAGTCATATTCAATTGGATCAATATCTGTAATTTCCAATACATAAGAAACGAGTGAACCCGCTGCCGATCCACGGCCTGGCCCAGTTAAAATACGATTTTCATGTGCATATTTCATAAAGTCCCATACGATGAGGAAATAATCGCTAAATCCCATACGAGAAATCACATGTAATTCATGATTCAAACGCTGTATATGCACTTCTTTTGGCGTACCATATCGTTTACTTAAGCCTTCTTCACAAACACGGCGCAAATACGTATCATTCGTCTCGTTAGATGGAACAGGAAACTTCGGTAGTTGATTTACATGGAAAGGAATTTCTACTTGGCAACGTTCCGCGATTGTTATTGTATTTTGAACCGCTTCCTCAGCATGAGAAAAGAGTGCTTCCATTTCATCCGATGACTTTAAATAATACTGATCCGTTTTCATTCTCGGCCTATCTGGATCATTCATTTTCGTTCCGCCTTCAACAGATAATAAACATTCATGAACAAGTGCGTCACTTTGATTAATATAGCGAACATCATTTGTTGCAACGACTGGAACGTTTACCTTATTAATAAATTCAGGCAGTTTTTCTTGTAAAAGCAGTTCATCTTGAATCGCATGATGCTGCAAACTTATATAAAAATTGCTGAACATATTTTGATACGTATGAGCTACTTCTTCAGCCTGACTCTCTTTGTCTTCTAATAATAACTGTTCAATTTCTCCGTCTTTCCCTGGTGAAATTGCAATTAATCCTTTCGCATAATGAGCAAGCCACTTCTTCGGAATACCTTCTTTTGACTTCGTCATAATGCTGCTAGAAATCTTTAATAAATTTTGATATCCTATTTCATTCTCAGCAAGTAAGACGAGTGGATAAGACCTTTCTTCTTCTTCACTAAAAATAGAAGCTGTTAAGCCGATAATAGGCTGTATACCATTTTTCTTGCATGCTTTATAAAACGGAATAACTCCATACATAACATTTTCATCTGTAATGGCCAGCGATGAAAATCCAAGCTCTTTCGCCCGAATGACAAGCTCATCAATTTTGCAAGCACTTTTTAATAAACTAAAAACGGTTTGACATTGTAAATGCACAAACTTCACTGTTGTACCCTCTCTTTACCTATTTGACTACTTTTATTATAGGTGATGAGGAAAGCGGAAATCAAAACATACTTCTCATACTTTGTCCATATATATGAAGAAGAAAGGGGAATGACGATGGATGTAAGAGAACATACTTTTTTCTCTCTGCTTATTATTAGTTACTTTATTGCCTTTGGAGTTATACTTGGTGGTTCATTAATTGGCGGATTTGGTGCATTTCTCATCGGAAAACCAGCTCTAACTTATATTAGTCAATTTGCTCAAAACTTAAGAATTTGGGCACTCGTTGCAGCAATTGGCGGAACGTTCGATACCTTCTATAGCTTTGAAAGAAGCTTCTTTGGCGGAGATATGAAAGATATCGTAAAACAAATTCTCCTTATTTTTTTCGCAACTGGTGGTATGCAAACTGGTCTTATTATTATTAAGTGGCTTACACAGGAACATGTATGAGAGTACCGAGTGCCAATACAGCCAAAAGGTGGTATTTAGTTTTAGCTGGTGCTGCTGTTGGAGGGATTTTGAGCTGGTTTATTTTTTTGTACATATACGGTGTTTTTCAGCAGGAACAAGCTAGTAAAATAGCAGAACAAAAAGAAATCATCGAGAAACAAGAAGCCAAACTCCACGTCCTTCTCGAAGACCAAGAGAAATTGAACACAGAAAATAAACGACTCTTAACAATTCAAGAAATCAAAATAAAAATTATAAATCGAAAAAAATATGATTTAGACAATCTTACACTTGAAAATATGACCACCTCTATCCATAATGATCTCCAGCATCTTTTAACGAAAAACATTCAAAGCATCGCAAAAAATAAAGACCTACTCAAAAAAGTCATCGAAAATAAAACGTACAAACATTACGATCGTATATACCGCTTTAAAGTAGACACAGTCTCTTTTGATACCGTACTTGAAATTAGTATTGATATAGAGAAAGAAAAATAAAAAAAGGAGGGCCTCAGCGCCTCTCCTTCTCTTTCGTTCAACATACAACTTCTTATTTACATAGCTCACGTAAATCAGCAAAAAGGCGATCCGCTTCTTCCCAAGAAGATGCTTTTGCACCAGAAGCCATCGGATGTCCTCCGCCATTATATTGCATTGCTAATTTATTAATAACTGGTCCTTTTGAGCGAAGACGAACACGAATAACATCATCTTCCTCTAAAAATAGAACCCATGCCTTTAATCCATCAATATTACCAAGCGCCCCGACAACACCAGATGCTTCAGTAGAAAGTACATCAAACTCTTCTAGTACCTCTTTCGTTAATTTAATGTATGCTGCGCCTTCTTCTACCATCGTGAAATTTTGTAAAATATAACCGTTTAAACGAGCAATCTTTTCTTTTGTCTTATACATTTCATTGTATAAATCTGTGAATTTCACGTCCATATCAACAAGCTCACTTACGTAACGAAGTGTTTTCGCTGTTGTATTTGGGAATAAGAAACGACCTGTATCACCGACAATACCCGCTAAAATAAGGCGAGCTGCTTCTTTTGAAATCGTTAATCCTTTATCTTTTCCATAACTGTAAAACTCATAAATCATTTCACTTGTAGAACTAGCTGTCGTATCCACCCACGTAATATCTCCGTACGGGTCTTCATTCGGATGATGATCAATTTTAATTACCATCTTTCCTTTTGCATAACGCTGATCACAAACACGCTCTTGATTTGCTGTATCACAAACGATAACAAGTGCATCTTCATATACACTATCTTCAATATCATCCATTACTCGTAAAAACGCTAAAGAAGGCTCGTTGTACCCAACCATATAAATATTTTTCTCTGGAAACGATTCTTGCAGAATTGTACCAAGTCCGCACTGAGAACCTAACGCATCTGGATCCGGACGTACATGACGATGAATAATAATTGTATCAAACTCTTTAATTGCTCCTAAAATTTGCTCATGCATATGTATAATCTCCTTTTTATTCAACTTCTTCATTTTATCCCGCATTAACGTGTAGTAAGACTCCCACCTCAAAAGTATTAAAAACAATGGGGCAAAATTAATTTGGAGCCCGGATGCACGTAAAAGCCCGATTGGTGAGGGCTAATAATTAGTACGTGGGATCTCCCCACACTAATTAAAGTTTCACTTTATCCCCCATTATAACGGAAAACATTTCATACATGCGAACAATTGCTTTATAATAAAAATTAGAAAGTTTAGATTTTTCTTTTTTCTAAATCGTTATTTTTATACCAATCGATGGGAGCGTGTATTATGCCAGTATTCGTCTTTTGTATTATCATCTCATTTGTGTTGTACCTCTTCTACAAAACAAAATTCTTTCGTACAAACCGTCCAATGGAGAAAGGTTGGCTCTCTGGAAAATCCGCAATGGCACTCGGCTTATTCGTCCTATTCTTTGGGATAAACCAATTCTTTTTAGAACTTTCAACTGCACGCATTATCGTTGGTGTTTTGTTTATTTTAATTGGCAGCGCGAGTACATTTAATGGATTCCGCCAATATAAACATTTTTTACCATTAGCAGTCAAAGAAGCCGAATCTTATAAAACAACGTAAAAAAGCATCAATATTGTGATGCTTTTTTACGTCCCTTCACTTTCAAAATCGTATATGCAACAAACGCAGATGGTATATTAAAGAGATTACCTTGCACGTGAAAATGTAATTGTTCTTCTTCAAAAGACATCTGTTTGTATAATTCTTGCTGAGATAATCCTGTTCTTTTCTTTTTTTCATGCAATCCTTGTAAATATAAATATTGAATTGGTATCATCACAAGAAAGTAAAAGAGTGCGATACCACCAAAGAAGAGTACTTCTGATGACATATTGCATACCACCTTCCGAAATCCATTTTCTTACAATACGATTATAACATAGTATACAATCTAAATGAATCAATATTCCGTCTTTTTGAATTACCTTCCAATTAGTTCCCCCACTCAACCTTATACATATTCCACTACAACTCACTCACACCTTTAATAACGGTTTCCAAACTTAAACAAAAAAAATGGAACAAATCAAAACGATTTGCCCCACTTTTTTATTTATCGATTAACTGCACCATAAGCAATGCTTTCCCAACAACATTACCTTCATGATGCACTTCTACATCAACTTTACCAAATTTACGGCCAATTTCTAATACTTTCGGATGAACCGATACAACATTATCAATTTGAACCGGCTTTACGAAATAAATTGTTAAGTTCTCAACAATTGAATCGCTCTTCTTCTGCGCACGAATGACGCGGTTTGTTGCTTCTGTCACAATTGTTGTGAATACACCGTAAGATAACGTCCCGATTGAATTCGTCATTTGTGGTGTCACTGAAAATTGATATAAATGCTCATTTTTTGCTTCTTTCGGCGTCATAAATTGATTCGTTACAATGTCATCAATCGTTTCACCAACTTGTGGTTGACGCTGAATCATCTGCAAGGCCTGAAGTACATCTTGACGACTAATGATACCTTGCAATTTATTTCCATCCTCCACAACAGGAAGTAATTCAATACCTTCCCACACCATCATACGTGCTGCAGCTGCGACAGACATTTTTCCATTTACCGTAATAGGGTGTTTCGTCATCACTTTATCAATCGGTGTATCTTTCGCAACACCAATCATATCTTTCGAAGTTACGATACCTAACACCTTTTTATTTTCATCCACAATTGGATAGCGTCCATGCATCGTCTCTTCATTGTACTCATGCCATTTCTGCACTATGTCACTAGGCTTTAAATATAGTGTTTCTTCAATTGGTGTTAAAATATCTTCAACTAGTACAATTTCTTTCTTAATAAGTTGATCATAAATTGCACGGTTAATTAACGTTGCGACCGTAAATGTATCATAACTACTCGAAATAATTGGCAATTTCAATTCATCTGCTAACTTTTTCACATGCTCTTCTGTATCAAATCCACCTGTAATTAATACAGCAGCCCCTGTTTCTAATGCTAATTGATGTGCGTTCGTACGGTTACCGATAATAAGTAAGTTCCCCGCTTCTGTATAGCGCATCATCGCTTCTAATTTCATAGCCCCAATAACGAATTTATTTAACGTTTTATGTAGTCCTTCTCTGCCCCCAAGTACTTGGCCATCGACAATGTTAACGACTTCTGCATATGTCAGTTTTTCGATATTCTCTTTCTTCTTTTGCTCAATTCGAATTGTTCCGACACGTTCAATTGTACTAACATACCCTTTATTTTCTGCATCTTTAATTGCACGGTAAGCGGTCCCTTCACTTACACTTAAATCTTTCGCAATTTGCCGCACAGAAATTTTATGCCCTACTGGCAGGCTATTAATATGTTCTAAAATTTGATTATGTTTGGTAGCCAAATGGTTTCACCATACTTTCTTTTCCCTAAATTCTTCATGTGTTGTATTTTCAGTATACTATATTTCCAAAACTGTTACACTCTCTCTTTGTATGTCTGTACTATTTTTTTTATAACAAAATGCTCCTTACATTACACCAGTCATTCTATTACAACAATGTAATGGTATTGTCATCTCGTTCGATGGTTTGTCCACACGCTTCAATATACAATTAAGACAAGAAATGAAACAAAGGAGTGGATACATTATGAAAAAATTTTTAGAGGTTGTAGGTGCTGTATTTTTAGCTTTCGTAGACGGGAAAAAAGTTGCAATGGAGTTGAATGAAACACCCGAACAGCCACGTACAAAAAGAAAAGAATCACCTAAACAAATACAAACTTTAAAAACTGTACTACACACATAAAAAACCCTTCACTTGTCGTTTCAAATGAAGGGTTTCTTTTTTATAGTGTAATACTTTCTCCAGCTTCTAATACTTTCCCTGTACAATTTTGTAGCTTTTCTACAAATTGATATGGATCTTGTTCAATAACCGGGAACGTATTATAATGCATCGGTACAACTGTTTTCGCACCTATCCATTTTGCTGCTAACACAGCATCTTCTGGCCCCATTGTGAAATTATCACCAATTGGTAAAAATGCTACATCAATATTATTAAGTTCTCCAATTAACTTCATATCAGAGAATAACGCAGTATCTCCTGCATGATATACCGTTTTCTCCTCTGCCGTAAACAAAATACCAGCTGGCATACCTGTATATGTAATCGTCTTATTTTCTTCATCAATATAACTAGATCCGTGGAATGCTTGTGTGAATTTCACTTTACCAAAGTCAAATACATGTGAACCTCCAATATGCATTGGATGTGTATTTACACCTTGCCAGCCTAAAAATGTCGCTAATTCAAATGGTGCCACAACGACCGCATTATTTTTCTTTGCTAACGCTACTGTATCCCCAACATGATCACCGTGTCCGTGCGATAAAATAATCGCATCAACTTTTACATCTTCAGCCTTTAAATCTGTTTTCGGATTTCCTGTTAAAAACGGATCAATTAAAATAACTTTTCCATTCGTTTCAATCTTTACAACTGAATGCCCGTGATAAGATACTTTCATCATTACATTCCTCCCCTATTCACATTCTCACTTTTTATTCTACATGATTTCTCAATTACCTGTCTTTTCTAACATCTATTTACTTGTCATAACGCTTTCATCCGATGTAAAGTTATATTTGTAATTAAATATCTCGGGGGTGCCAATCGATGAATGCTAGATTAGAAAATTTAATGCAATGGCTAAAAGAAAAAAACGTAGAAGCTGCGTTCTTAACTTCTACACCGAACGTTTTCTACATGACGAAATTCCACTGTGAACCACATGAAAGACTACTTGGTATGTTTGTATTCCAAGAAAAAGAACCTATTTTAATTTGTCCTAAAATGGAAGAAGGTCAAGCGCGTAACGCTGGCTGGGCACATGAAATTATCGGATTTACTGATACTGATAGACCATGGGATATGATTGCAAAAGCAATTAAAGATCGTGGTATTGATGCAAATGCAGTTGCAATTGAAAAAGAGCATTTAAACGTAGAGCGCTACGAAGAATTAACAAAATTATTCCCAAATGCAGCTTTCAAATCAGCTGAAGAGAAAGTTCGCGAGCTTCGCTTAATTAAAGATGAAAAAGAACTTTCTATTTTACGTGAAGCAGCTAAAATGGCAGACTATGCTGTTGAAGTTGGTGTAAATGCAATTAAAGAAAATCGCAGCGAGCTAGAAGTATTAGCAATTATTGAGCATGAATTAAAAACAAAAGGCATCCATAAAATGTCATTCGATACGATGGTATTAGCAGGTGCAAACTCTGCTCTTCCACACGGTATTCCAGGTGCAAACAAAATGAAACGCGGCGATTTCGTACTATTTGATTTAGGTGTAATCATTGAAGGTTATTGCTCTGACATTACACGTACAGTAGCATTTGGTGATATTTCTGAAGAACAAACTCGCATTTACAACACTGTACTTGCTGGACAACTACAAGCGGTTGAAGCATGTAAACCAGGCGTTACATTTGGTGCAATTGACAACGCTGCTCGCTCTGTTATCGCAGATGCAGGTTACGGAGACTTCTTCCCACACCGCCTTGGTCACGGACTTGGAATTAGCGTACACGAATATCCAGATGTAAAAGAAGGCAATGAGTCTCTATTAAGAGAAGGCATGGTCTTCACAATCGAGCCAGGTATTTACGTACCAAACGTAGGCGGCGTTCGTATTGAAGATGATATTTACATCACAAAAGACGGATCAGAAATTTTAACGAAGTTCCCGAGAGAATTACAATTTGTGAAATAATAAAGTGAAACTTTAATCAGTGGGGGTTTTGTTCATCCCCCACTGATTATTAGCCTTCACCAATCGGGCGTTTACGGGCAGTTGATCTCCGACCTAACTTCTTTGCTCCAGCCTAATTTTGAGGTGGGAGTCTTACTGCCCGTTAATGCGGGATAAAAAAGGTAGCTTGATCGCTACCTTTTTCTATTTCTCTACTAGTTCAAATTTCTCTACAATCATTTTTGCTGGGTAGCTTTCAAGTATTTGAGAAGACCATACATTTATTTTATCCCCTGTTTTTAATTGATCATATGCGTTTTTATCCTTAAAGCTCAAGACTGTATCTGATGGATGCTCTTTATTCATTTGTTGTTCCATATAATTTTGCAACTCTACTTTTGTTTCAAACGTTTTATCACCGACAAAAAACACCGTGTCATTTCTTAATATGACATACCCTTTATATTGCCCCGTCCGATTTTTGCTCTCTCCAGAAAAAGTAACATACGAATTCGAACAACTTCCTAAAAAGAAAATACTAATAAAAAAGAATAATGCTCTCTTCATAATGACTCTCCATTCAAAAGCACTTATTTCTTGTCTATTCCTTCCTCTCATTATACTATTAATATACAGAATTTTCTAAATTAGGAGGATTTATATGTTACAACAACAGTTAGAAGAAATTCGTACTAATAATTACATAATGGCTAACACAATTCATATTGATTCCTTAAGTTCCAGTATGCTTCAACATATCGGTGTTACCGATAGCTATTTAAGAGACAAACTCATTTACTCTACTTTTTATCATCTAATCAAGAAGGACTATATTTCACACACCCACTTACAGAAACTATTATCAGAAAGCATCAGTGAAAACTATTTATTCTATAAAATTCATACAGATGACGATGACGCTGTATTTACCCGTGCATTTACAACATTATTAATCGCCCTCATTATAGATGCGGATACAAATCATAATTTCTTATCACAGACTGATATTTCAAATGTAAAAGATAAATTAATTCTATATATGAACAAAGAGCATGACTTACGAGGCTATGTCCAAGAACGTGGCTGGGCACATAGTGTCGCTCATGCTTCAGATACATTTGAAGCGCTTGTTAATAATCCTAAACTGGAAACTTTACATCATGAAGAAATACTACAAACTTTATTAAACAAAGTTTGTGTCCATTCCATCTATTACAAATATGAAGAAGATGAGCGTATCGTTTATCCGATTGTCGCAATGCTACAAAATGGTCTAGAGGAAGAGGTACTCATATTAGCCCTTCATAATTTAGTAGCTCAATTACAAGTTCAAAAACCAACACTACATATTAAATCGTACGAATTTCTATACGGAAATATAAAATCTTTCTTGCGCAGCTTATTTTTCAAATTACGTACAATGTCTATATGTAAAAAAACTGAACGTGAAATTGAAAAATCACTACAAGAACTTCATAAATATTATTACTAAAAAAGAAGGCCACTCAAAAAGTGCCTTCTTCTATTTCACTAATATTTATTTGAAATTTCACGATCCAAACTGAGAAAAGGTGGACAAGAAACGCAATCACCATACATGCTCCGCTCAAAAAGGTTAATACAGGATGCGAATACACATGCCCTAAACCATAAGATGCTCCTACGAAAAATATTGTTATGTAAATATAAATTGCTCCATGTATTTGCCTCATATAAGCCTCCTTTTCCCATATTATAACACGAGTTTTCTGATTATTCATATTAATTAATTGTAATCAATATTTCTCAACTGTTACGCCTCTTACAGCCGCCTTAATATATGGTGCTCCTTGTAAACCTTGTAAATCCTCTGTTTTCCCCGTTACGACTACACCATATATTGGTAAATCTTTTGGGTTGGTGTTTTTTATTTCTTTATAATATTGTTCAAAATAATCACTTGGTATACCTTCACTATTTTTTGCTAAATACTTCATTTGGTACAGAAACTCTTTTGAATTTATTGTTAAATCGTTTCTCACATCTTCTTTTGCCTTTGCATAACTTCCTGCAAACCCAAAAACATTACCAGCCATTTCAGCATTTAGTATTGCACCACTTTTAGGATCTTTTAACCCTACATAAGAATCGCTTTTCTTTTCATTGTATGTATCTACCCAAAACCAAACTGTTTGTATATCTTTTGGAAGCATCTCAACAATTTGTTCAGTTGAATATGGTTTATCAAAAGATAGGGCCACTTCTGCAACCTTATTTTGCAACTCCCCGATATTTTTCAGATCATCTACATAATTTTTATAAGTAACAAAAGGTAGATAAAATCTCATCTCTCTTTGCATTGTTTGTACATTATAATCTGGTATCGCAATAGCCTCTTCATCCCTTTTCTCCTCATCTAAACTAACAAGTTCACCATTATAGTGCTTCATACTATAATCCCAGATACCTGATTCGTATATATCATTTATCCATTTTACTGGTTGACCGGCTATATTTTTATAAGAATTATATATTACCGTACTTCCTGTCACACCGAGACTTAAATACATGCTCCCACTGAAACGAATATTAGGGCCTTGAACCTTATGTAGTGCATTCATTTCTCTTTCCATTTTTCTAAACGTTTGTTGAGAAAAATACGTTGCTCCCAAAAACAGACCTACTATAACAATCATGGACGCACAAATAGAAATAAGCCAGTTTCGCCAAAACTGCTTCCTCTTCGCTCTCTTCATCAAAGTCTTCATCTGCTTATCATCCATATTCAAATCAAAGTCCTTCCGACTCATCATTTCTCCTCCTATACAATTTTTTAAATTGATTTCTTGCACGGTACAAACTCGTTTTCACTGTTTCTTCTTTCATACTTAATAAAATGGCAATTTCTTTATAAGATAGTTCATACTCATATTTCAGCAATAATATATGACGATAATCCTCTGTCATCGTCTCCAATATTTCCTGTACTTCTCCTTGCAGTTCACTTGTCAAAAGCACTTCATCTAATGACTTTTGACCAATAAGAACAACAGATTCAATCGCAATTGGATTTAGTCTTTTTTCTTTCCGGTGTAAATCTCGGTGCTGATTGATCGCAACTCTAAATAACCATGGTGTTAAATGCTCTAACGGTATTTCCCCCATAAGTAGTAAGGCTTTATACAACGTATCTTGCACAATATCTTCCGCTTCTTTTCTATCTGCCCCAATCTTAATTAAGTATCCAAACACAGCTTTTGATTTCTCTATTAATAACGATTCAAACGCATCATGGCTCATTCTGCTCTCCTTTCTATATACTCAACGTTTGAGAGCGTAAAATGTATACAGCTTTTCTAAAAAAATTTCATAATAATAAGCACATCCCTTTTGATGTGCTCCTCTCAAAAATACTATTCTATTATTTCATCGCTTCCTTCACAACATCTTGAATCATAACGACTTCTGTTTTCATATCAACAGACGGCGCTTCCTCATCAATACATTCATACCAAAACTCCAAATGCCTTTTATCAATTTCATGATGAGAATTTTCGACAAGAGTACCACCTTCTCCTTGCACAGAATACCAATATAAGTACTCTTCTCCATCTCTTATTTCCCGGAAAATTGTCTCTACATACATCTTTTCGTCGTTTAATGTCAAAAGCACTTCTTTCATATTGTCATTAAGAAGCTGCATCCATTCATCTACACGATGACTTTTACCTTGTTTCACTTTAAATCTCGTTAACTCCACATTCATTTTTATTCCCCCGTTCTCTTACGTACAAACAAACTATATTCTATTGGATTATGAAAACTTAATTTACTAGCTAATTTTTGCGAAGGAATATTGTCTACATTACAATCCCAGCACGGTGTAATATCGTTTTGCATGCAATGTTCAATGAAATGTGTTGCGACAGCTTGGGCTAACCCTTTCCCTTGATGCACTTCATGCGTTGCAATATCAATTTCAGCAAAACTATTCCCTCTAAATATTGAGACGCATTCAGCTATAATTATCCCATCTTGTTCTATACAAAATCCAAAGCCATTATTCAAAAACACTTCTTTTGATCCCCAATATTCTTTGTAATAATCCTCTGTAAATTCATTACTTCGTTCTATATCACTTTTATCAATACGTTTAATTTCATATGTATTTTTGTTTAATTCTATTTTTCTATCTTCAAAAACTTCTCTTTGAAATTGAAATGTCGTTCGTGGGAGGTTCCGAAATGCATTACTAAAGTACTCTTCAATCATCATTTCCCACTCTTCACTCGAAGTGAACAGTGTAAATCGTTTCTCTGTTTTTTCAATGACTGTTTTTATATACGAAAATAAATCTTCGTTATAACTTTGGTCTTGAGTGTCACCAAACAAATAATAAATACCATTAGTGGTGACGATTAGTCCTGCTGTTAATTTCTCATTTATAAAAATCTCACCATTTATGTTTTGATCACAAACTGCATACGCAAAAGTCGTTGTTCGTTGATTCCCTTCTAAAAGTGGAATTACTGTATCGTATTCTTCAATCTCTAACCTTCTCATACGACCTCCACAATAACCGTATCCGCCTCTATATTTTCAAAACAAAGATTTACCGTTCTCTTTAATGCTCTCGTTCTATGAATTGTTCCTGCTGGAATTAAAATGGAATCGTTCAGCTTTAAAACTGCTGTTTCTCTATTTTGAAAATCAATAAGTAATTCCCCCTCTAACACAATGAATAATTCATCCGAATTAGAATGATAGTGCCAATCATATTCACCAGTAAACACAGCAATTCGTAAGCAATGACTATTCACATTTGAAACGACGAAGTTTTTATGTTGGTCTTTAATATCTTTTATTAATTCTAATAGATTTACTGTTTCCATAGTTCTCCCCACCCAATTCCTTCTATCGATTTTCATTTCTCGTTTAATTCCAAATTATCACAAAAATACACATTGTAACAAGCGAGATTTCTCGTAAAGTTTCATTTGCTTTTTACCTATAAATGGATATTATAAATGTAACAAATTTACAAAAAGGAGACTTTGTATATTTGATTAAAAATAAAGTGAAACAATTCCGTGTCGTTAGAGACATCACCCAAGAGCAATTAGCTTCCTCTGTTCAAATCACTAGACAATCCCTCATCGCTATCGAGAAGAATAAATACAACCCAAGTTTAGAATTAGCATTGAAATTATGTGAGTTTTTTAACTGTAAAGTAGAAGATTTATTTCAATTAGACAAAACTGGGGAGGAAAAAGAATGAAAAATACTTTTAATCAAGAATTCATTTCACATCTTACCATTTTAATGTTAGGATCGATTTTCCTTTATTTCAATAGTAGTGATGAAGAAAAGATTCGTTCTGTCCTTCTATTCGCTGGCGTATACATACTCTTAGCCTTGGTACTATTTGTAGTGAAACGAATATTCTTTAAGAAAAAAAAGAAAGAGTCCGAGAAATACCCATTACCTGCGATAGATGAACGAATTGAGAAAATGAGTTTAAAGCTTATGGCGCAAATTTTTGGTCTCTCTCATTTAATCGGCTCTGCGATACTATTTATTTTATATATTACTGACAAAAATTCGACGATACGAGTAGAGTATGCCCTGTATTACTTGTTTGGAATTCTTTTCTTCACAATGATGTTCGGCTTGAAAATTGTAAAGAAATTAGATAATTAGTTTAAACAAAAAGACCCTTCCTTCATAGGAAAGGTCTTTATTTTATTTCTATTATGATAAAGCAGGAGCTTTTTCAAGAAGCTCTTTCGCATCAGCGTATTGTAAGCCGTGCGCTTCTGCAACTGCTTCGAATGTTACATAGCCATCTAATGTGTTAATACCTTTTAATAATGCAGCGTTGCCTAGGCAAGCTTCTTTGTAGCCTTTGTTAGCAATTTGTACTGCATATGGTACTGTTACGTTTGTTAATGCAAGAGTTGATGTACGTGGAACCGCACCTGGCATATTTGCAACTGCATAGTGAACAACACCATATTTCTCATAAGTTGGGTTGTCATGAGTTGTAATACGGTCAGTTGTTTCGAAAATACCACCTTGGTCAATCGCAATATCTACAACGACAGAACCTGGTTCCATTGATTGAATCATTTCTTCTGTTACAAGTTTTGGCGCTTTTGCACCTGGGATTAATACTGCACCGATTACAAGATCAGATTCTCTTACAGCTTCTGCAATGTTGTACGGGTTAGACATTAACGTTTTTACTTGGTTTCCAAAAATATCATCTAATTGACGAAGACGTTCTGCACTTAAGTCGATGATTGTTACATCTGCACCTAAACCTACTGCAATTTTCGCTGCGTTTGTACCAGCTTGACCACCGCCGATAATTGTTACTTTACCGCGCTTAACCCCTGGAACACCTGCAAGTAAAATACCTTTTCCGCCTTTGTTTTTCTCAAGGAACTGTGCACCGATTTGCGCAGACATACGACCTGCAACTTCACTCATTGGTGCAAGTAATGGTAAAGAACGATTGTCTAACTGTACTGTTTCGTATGCAATTGATACCACTTTGTTATCAATTAATGCTTTTGTTAATTCTGGCTCTGGAGCTAAGTGTAAATATGTGAATAAAATTAAACCTTCACGGAAATAACCGTATTCACTTGCAACTGGCTCTTTTACCTTCATAACCATATCTTGATTCCATGCTTCTTCAGCAGTTTCAACAAGTTTCGCACCAGCTTGTACGTATTCTTCATCTGTAAAGCCTGATCCTACACCTGATCCTTTTTGAACAAAAACTTCATGACCATTTTGTACTAAATGTACAGCTCCCGCTGGCGTCATTGCCACACGGTTTTCATTGTTTTTAATTTCTGTTGGAATACCGATACGCATTATTAGTTCCCCCTTGAGTTATGAAATGACCCCTGAATCATTTTTTAAAGCGCTTTCTACGCTCTTATATTCTAACATAATATCTCAATATTTGACAAAAAATAATACAGGTTTTCCGATAGATTTAATCTTACATTAAAGGACAGTATTATCCGTACCTCTCAGTATAAAGGATAAACTGTCCAATTATTCGAAACTTCACTTTATTTAATTCTATCGATGTCTATGAATAACATCAACAGCGCCTGTTACTTCAATAATCGTACCAGTAATCATATCAGAATCGTCCTCACATAAAAACGAAATGGTTCTTGCAATATCTTCGCCTGTTCCAGATCTACCAATTGGTGTGTTACTACCTTTCAGATTTCGCGCTTCTTCAATCGTTGCTTCTTTCATTTCACCAATTATATCACCAGGGCAAACCATATTCGCAGTAATACCATATTCCGCCTCTTCGTAAGCTACTGTTTTCGTTAATGAAACAAGTCCTACTTTCGCAGCCGCAAAGGCTGAACGATAAATCCATCCAGGTGCGCTATCTGCCCCTTGAAATCCATAGTTAATAATACGGCCAAATTGCTGGTTTCTCATAATCGGTACGACAAGTTTTAATAAATGAAACACCGCTGTTAAATTACCCTGGATCATTTCATTCCATTCGTCTTCTTCGTAATCGACTAATTTTTTCCTTTCAAATACGTAAGGACCAGCATTATTAATTAAAAAGTCAATTTTGCCAAAACGGCTCATCGCTTCTTCTACTATTTTATGTAAATCTTCCTTTTTCGTGACATCAGCTTGCACGAACTGTAGACGGTCTTCCATATTTTTATATGTTTCTTTCATCGTTTCCATAGCAGTTATATCGCTATGATACGTTACTGTTACTGAATATCCTTTAGCCAATAGCTTTTCTGTTACTTTCTTTCCTAAACCTTTCGTACCGGCTGTAATGAGCGCATGTCTCACAAAACTGCCTCCTTTTAAATTGCCATACTTCATATGTAACAAGTTCTCGCTCCAATTACAACTAAAATGAATTGAAACAAAGTTTTCAAAATTCTGTAACGTTTTAACAGGCACATTACCATAATTTGTTTTATAATTAAGTTGTAAACAGTTATAAAAATGATTGGGAGGAATTTACTATGAATAATACATATACAAATATTTTAATCGCGGTGGACGGTTCTAAAGAAGCAGAAAAAGCCTTTAAAAAGGCAATTCAAGTCGCAAAACGAAACAATGCAACATTAACAATTGCTCATATCGTTGATGTAAAAGCATACTCAGCAGTAGAGGCGTATAGCCGAGCAATTGCTGAACGTGCAAATCTATTTGCAGAAGACTTATTAGAAGACTACAAAAAAACTGCGCTTGAAGCTGGCCTTGAAAACATTGAAACTGTATTAGAATTCGGTAATCCTAAATCTAAAATTTCAAAAGAAATTGCTCCAAACAATAAAGTAGACTTAATTATGTGTGGTGCAACTGGTTTAAATGCTGTTGAGCGTTTCCTAATTGGTAGCGTCTCTGAACATATTATTCGCTATGCGAAATGCGATGTCCTTGTTGTTCGTGGTGATGAGGAGCAAGGTGATCTTTAATTTATAATAAAAAAACACCAAGTCCACATGGGCTTGGTGTTTTTCATTTCACATATTTCACTACAAATACGAAACAAGCTACAACAACAATGACAACTGCAAACACATAAGGCGGAAGGAACTTCAAAGACCATAGCGCCATCATTAACGTCGCTATCGCTAAGTATGCTTGCTTTGCATCTTCTGTCATTTTTTTACGAAGTAAGAAAACATACAAATAACCAATTGGCGGCGTAATAAAACAAATAACATATATGATTTTAGATTTTAAATACCACTTTTGTTCCCCAAGTTTCTTTATTTCCTCTTCTATTCTCTTATGCTCTTGTTCTCTCGCTTCTTCTTCAATAGGATCTTCCTCTTCTCCACGCTTTTCTTTCATATAAGGAAGAAAGTGCATGAAAAAATAACATGCAAATACAATTGCCCAAAATTCAATATCCAATCTTTCTAGTGGAATATGCTCACTAAAAAATGCAGCAGCAATCACTAAAGAAAAACAATACGTTGTCATCCAAAATGAACGTTTTCTCTTTTTCCGTTCTATTTCTTTTTTATCTTTTACTTCTTGTACTTTCTTTTTTCTAGAAAGCCATACAGAAATACAGCAATCTACTACAAATAAAGTAAAGATAGATATTGCTATATGTATTGTTTTTACATTCTCAAATGTAAATATTTTTGGGAATGCAACGTGTAATACAATTAGCGTATACAAAATTAACCCTACAAAATAAATACGTCTCATTTTCCATTCCTTTCTTATTTTCTAACATTACACTAACATACATTTTTTAGTAATAGACGGACAAAATATATGTGTTTAGAAAAGGAGGGTGCTACATGGATGATTATGAACGTATTATTTTAGATGTGAATGGGAAAGAAATCGAAATGTTAGATACGATCCGCACACATTTTAAAGAGAAACATGGTGTGGAAGTAAGTAATGGTGCATTACTTAGAGATTTGATGGATATTGAGTATATTCGAATTACGGAAGGTCGACATAAGTATGATTAATCGATGAAGCTTTAAGCCTAGAACATATTGTTCTAGGCTTAATTAAATCTATACGAAAAATGTTATAATTAGGAAAAAGAATGGAGGATACCAAAATATGCAATCTGAAAATATCTCAAAACATTTTCATACATTACATGTGCAAAGAAACCAGTTCCTTCCTAAGCTTCATTCACTTTCACACGAACAACTATGGTACAGGAAAGAGGACGGAAAATGGTCTATTGGTGAACACTTTTATCACTTATATTTAATTGCAAGAATGCTAAAAGTAGCGATTAAATTCTCTTTCACTCTTATTCCTTATGCCAAACTAAGAAAAAACGCCCCATTTGCAACTGACATACATGATATTTATGCCGAATATAAAGAAAAACACGGCAAAGGAATGAAAGCTCCTTGGATTTTAATCCCTTCAAAAAAAGTCTATTACTCTATGAATGTAAACGAATTAGAAGAATTACTTTCAAGTGAAACAGATGAAATAAAAAAACTAGTTCAAAATATAGAAGAAAATATTGCAGGACATATCGTATTTTTAGATCCAATTGCTCACTACCCTAACCTTATTCAATCTATCCAACTATTAGCGATTCATGAGAAGCATCATTTTATGATTATGAAAAACAATTATGAAATGATAGATACATACCTAAAAATCTAAATACAAAAAGGTAAGGTACTTTCTAAAAAAGCACCTTACCTTCTATATCATACATCATTTAACTTCCAACAAACGCTATGGCTAACCCCTTCGCCTTCTCCAAAGCTTTTTCAATTTGTTCAAACCCTGTTCCGCCAGCACTGTTACGACGCTTTACAGCTGCATAAGGTGAAAGAACTTCATATAAATCTTCTTCAAATAACGGACTCATTTCTTTATACGTTTCAAGTGGTACATCTAATAAATAAATTCCTTTTTGTGTGCAATGTAGAACTAACTTCCCAACAATTTCATGAGCTTGACGGAACGGTAGTCCCTTGCTTGCTAAATAGTCAGCAATTTCTGTTGCGTTAGAGAAGTCTTGCGTCACAGCTTGCCCCATTTTTTCTTTGTTTACAGTCATCGTTTCAAGCATGCCTGCCATAATATGAAGGCATCCTTCTACTGTTTTCACTGTATCAAACATTCCTTCTTTATCTTCTTGTAAGTCTTTATTGTAAGCGAGCGGCAATCCTTTCATTACTGTAAGTAAGCTAAATAAATTGCCGTATACTCTGCCCGTTTTACCACGAATAAGTTCCGCCATGTCCGGATTTTTCTTTTGCGGCATAATACTGCTTCCAGTTGCGTATTGATCGCTCATCTCAATAAATTGAAATTCTTGACTACTCCATAAAATAAGTTCTTCGCAAAAGCGTGATAAGTGCATCATAAGCATAGATGAGTTACTTAAAAACTCCAGTATGAAATCACGATCGCTTACCGCATCTAAACTATTTTCATAGATTCCATTAAATCCAAGAAGTTCCGCACTATATTCTCGGTCAATCGGGAATGTTGTACCAGCTAGTGCTCCTGCTCCTAATGGTGAAATGTTAATACGCTTTAACGAATCTTCATAACGATTCACATCGCGCTCTAACATCCAAAAGTAAGCAAGAATATGATGAGCAAACGATATAGGCTGTGCGCGCTGCAAATGCGTATAACCAGGCATAATGGTTTCAATGTTATTTTCAGCTTGATGAACAAGAACAGTTTGCAATTGTTTTGTAGCTTTTATAATATCTTCTACTTTTTCTTTTAAATACAAATGCATATCTGTCGCTACTTGATCGTTACGGCTTCGGCCTGTATGAAGTTTCCCTCCTACTTCACCGATTCTTTCAATTAACATCTTTTCAATATTTAAATGAATATCCTCAGCTTCTACCGAGAAATTCAATTTATTTTCTTTCGCTTCCTCTAATAAATACTGAAGCCCTATCTTGATTTTCTCTGCTTCCTCTTTCGTAACGATGCCTTGCTTTGCTAACATCGTTACGTGTGCAATACTCCCTTTTATATCCTGGCTAACCAATTGCTTATCAAAGGAAATAGAAGCTCCGAATTCTTCTACCCATGCTTCCGCTTCTTCTGTAAAACGTCCGCCCCAAAGTTTGCTCACGCTTCCACCTTCTTTTGATTCACTTGACTGTATACTTTTGTAGGTAAACCGAATAATGAAATGAAACCAACTGCTGCATCATGATTAAATTCATCCTGGGCAGTATACGTTGCAAGTTTTTCATCATATAAAGAGTACTCAGATTTACGTCCTTCTACAATCGCATGACCTTTAAATAATTTCACACGTACTGTACCTGTTACATTTTTTTGCGTTTCTTGTAAGAAAGCATTGAGTGCTTGTTTTAAAGGTGAGAACCATAAACCGTTATAAATTAATTCTGTTAGTTTTTGCTCAATCATCGGTTTGAAATGAGCGACCTCTTTCACAAGTGTTAAATCTTCAAGTTCCTTATGCGCTGTTATTAATGTCATTGCCGCTGGGCATTCGTACACTTCACGAGATTTAATACCGACAAGGCGATTTTCTACATGATCGATACGTCCAACACCATGTTTTCCAGCTAGGGCATTTAACGTTTTAATTAATTCTGAAAGTGAATATGCAGTGCCGTTTAAAGTCGTCGGTACTCCTGCTTCAAATCCGATTTCTACAAACTCTGGTTTATTCGGTGTATCTTCTAATGCTAATGTCATCTCGTATGCATCTTCTGGCGGCGCTGCCCATGGATCTTCTAAAATTCCACATTCGTTGCTGCGTCCCCATAAGTTTTGATCGATTGAAAACGGGCTATCTAAATTAATTGGAATCGGTATATCATTTTCTTTTGCATATGCAATTTCTTCTTCACGTGACCATTTCCATTCACGTACAGGCGCAATAACTTCTAAATATGGATTCAACGCTTGAATAGAAACTTCAAAACGAACTTGGTCATTCCCTTTCCCTGTACATCCATGTGCAACTGCACTTGCACCTTCCTGCTCTGCAATTTCTACTAATTTTTTCGCAATAAGCGGACGAGATAATGCAGAGACAAGAGGATATTTCCCTTCGTATAACGTGTGAGCTTGCATCGCTATCAATGCATATTCATTCGCATATTCTTCTTGAACATCAATCATATATGATTTAATTGCTCCTACTGAAAGTGCTTTTTCTTTTACAAACGCTAAGTCTTTACCTTCCCCTAGATCTAAGCAAAGCGCGATAATATCATAATTCTTCTCTTGTAACCATTTAATTGCAACGGAAGTATCAAGACCTCCGGAATATGCTAATACAACTTTTTTCTTCTCCATTTTGCATCCCCCTAAAGAATAAATATTCATCTTTTCTTATAATAATCCAAACTTTATCACCTTTCATAAAATGAATCAAGGGGAATTTATAATTTTTTTCAAACAATTCCGTCGAACTTCTTTCTTTTTTTATGTAAAATAGAGGCAGGAAACTGGAGGGGTGTCTATGAAAAAGTATTTTATATACAATGAACATCTAGGAATTGAAGTGCCGAACATACAAGAAAAATGGGAAGACATCTCTGAACAAGCGCAGCATTCTATTTTATTAAAATGGGAGCAAATTCGCGGAAAAATACCTGATCGTATACAAGAGCTTGAACATCATATTAATCAAAAACAACATTGTTTATATAACGAAGATAATTTCGAAATTTCCTGTAGGCTTAATTCAGAAATTGCCGATCTCGCTTCAATTATTAACGATCTTTGGCTTTGGTATCGTCTAATCCAAAACGTATCTGAGGGAAAAGCACACCAATGAAAAAAGCATGCCCCTCATTTACTTTGGGTCATGCTTTTTTATCGTAACAAGCTTTGCAATATATTTCTTGCGCCGTTTTTGCTAAACATACATCAAACGGGCCTACTAATATACTTCTTTCTTTCGGCAACTTCACAAAAGCAACAAGTTCTTCTTCATATTGAATCTTTTTCTCGCAAATTGCACATACTAATTCCTTTCTCTTGAACATATCTTTGAACATGATTCATCATCCCCTTTTATCTATTTATATTAATATAACCTCACAACAAGTAATCCTTGTAAAAAATGACACATCACAAATCATCTCGTTCATATACTAATGAAACGTATTTATGAATGAAAGGAGGCCTTTAATGTATGCGAGCTTTCATTATTATCGCTTTAACTTTTTTAAGTGTTATTAGTTGGGATGCATTTTTTAAAGATAAAAGT